>NZ_JBHUWW010000100.1:0-33363 GCF_042669755.1 Kitasatospora sp. NPDC057223
CCGTGGTTCCGGTTGGTTGCCGGGGCGGGGCGTACCCCGGGCGGGGGGGGGGGCCCCGCCTACCGGCGGCCCCCCCGCCTCTGCGTGTCCGGACCCGTCCGGGACCCGTCCGGACGGACATCGAAGCCGGGGGCCTCGGCGCGGCCGGTGCCTAGTCGGAGGGCTGGGGGAGGGGCCGGGCGCCGGTGACGAGGAGCAGGCCGCCGGCGCCGGGGGCGGTGCGGTAGCCGGCGTCGTGGAGGATCTGGCCGAGGGCTTCGGTGAGTGCGCGGCTGATGCCGTCGAGGTCGGAGAGCCCTCTTCGGCTCTCCTGCCCGTCGCGGACCTGGATCGCGGATCCCAGGGTGTCGGCGGGACGCCATTCGATCAGCACGCCGTGCTCGTCCGGGCGCAGCCGCAGCCCGGTGCGGTCGGGGTTGCGGGGGTCGAAGCCGGCGTCGGCGAGGGCTCGGTGCACACCGTCGAGGAGGGCCTCGCGGGCCCGGGCGCCGAGGGGTGCGTCCACGGCGGCCGACGGGCGGTCGTGGGGGTCGTTCATGGTCCTGCCTCTCCTGGTCACAGGTGGGGTAGGGGTGGTCGGCGCCATGGCCGGCGACCGGGTCTCCCAGGCCTTGCAGCCGGAAGATTACCCCTTGTTCCACCACCGAAAAACTATTCCGGCCGGAGTAGACATTGCCCAGTCCTGTGGTCAGTGTTTCTCGCGGACGCCCGTCGGGAGCAGCCGCGCGACTACGGGGTCGCGCGTGCTGAAGTCACCGCACAGGCCGTCAGGGTCGGACCGTCGGCGCGTCCTGCTCCGGGCGGGCCCGCAGCGTCCGGGCGAAGTCCTCGACGCCGTCGAGGCCAGGTACGCCCAGCGGGGCACGACGGTCACGATCACGGGCCTCAGCCGGCCCGGCGCCGACCTCCAGGGAAGGCTCACCGGAGAGTTCGCCGGGCCCACTGACCCGGGCCACGGCCGAAGCCCCCTCGGAGGTCCGCCGGGCAGGCCGTCGGGTGGACCTCCGAGGGGGCTTCGGCCCGCCACGGGAGTTCGGCCGGGGGTGGCACCCGGGCGTCGGTTCCGGTCCGGCCGCCCCAGGGTGCCGCCCCCGCGTCACACGGCCGGGCGGCTGCCGCCGTCGCCCGCGCCGGGGGCCTGCGGTGCGCGGCCGAGTCCGCGGATGGCGGGTATCGCGAGCATGGCGCCGATGCACAGGACGCCGACGACGGAGGAGAAGAGCAGCACGTGGTCGGCTCCGACGAGTCCGGCCGCCGGGCCCGCCAGGGCCCGGCCGAGCGGGATGACCATGATGGATCCGGCGACGTCGTAGGCGGAGACACGGCTCAGGACGGCCAACGGGATGTGGGACTGCACGCTGGTGGCCCACATGACGCCCCAGAAGGCGAACCCGCAGCCGGCCACGACGCCGGTGAGCGCCGTGACGGTGAACGACCAGCCGAGGGCCGGCGCCAGCGGGTTGAGGGAGAAGAAGAACATGGCGGACGCCCCCGCGACGAGCGGGCGGGTGGGCCGGACGCGCATGCCGAGCAGGCCGCCGATGATCGTCCCGGCGCCGTCCGCGGAGGCGATCCAGCCGTATCCGCTGGCCCCGTGCTGCTCGGTGAGCAGCGCCGCGCCGAGCGGCAGGGCCGGGCCGAACACGAAGAGGCCGTAGACGGCCCAGACGGCGATGACGCCCCACAGCCAGGAGCGGGAGCGGAACTCGTGCCAGCCGGTGACGAGCCTGCGCGACATCGGTTCGTCGCTCTCGTCCCGTGCGGTGCTCAGCTTGCGCAGGGGCGCCAGGCCGAGCGCACTGAGTGCGAAGGCGGCGGCGATGACGAGGAAGGAGCCCGCCACGTCCCAGTAGGCCACCAGGAGGCCGGCCAGCCCGGGGCCCAGCAGGGTGCAGATCGCCTCGGAGATCCGCAGCAGGGCGTTGGCCCGCTGGATGTCGTCGGCGACCTGGGGGATCATGCTCGCCAGACCGGGCTGGAACATGGCGGTCGCGGCGCCGCTCAGCGCCAGCAGCGCCATGATGTGCCACAGCCGGACGTCGGTGCTGATCAGCAGCACCGCGAGCGTGAGCATGGCCACCATGCGCACCACGTCGGCGCCGACCATCATCACCTGCGGGGTGAAGCGGTCGGCCAGCACTCCGCCGAAGAGGACCAGCAGGGCGATCGGCGCCATCCACGCGGCCAGCGCGTAGCCCACGCCCCCGGCGCCGTAACCGGCTCCCAGCACCGCGGTGGTGAGCGAGACCATCAGCATGCCGTCGGCGAGCAGCGAGGCGCTGCGGGCGGTGAAGAACAGCCGGAAGCGGCCGGACTGCCACGGGCTGGGGAGCGCTTCCGGCTCCGGTCGGACTCTTACGTCATCCATCGTCATGTCACATCGACCGTTCCCGGCCGTTCCCTTCCATGAGAATCTGCTGCCGGAGCCAGTCGTTGGTCCGGTCGGCCCCGGCCGGCGGGTCCTGGACGATCACGTACCGGCGGGGGGCCAGTACGCCGGGGCGGCCGGGGAGGGCGTCCATCAGTGCGGCGTGGGCCCGCGCCGGTGTCAGGGGGGAGCCGCCGGCGGCGATGAACGCCGTGAGGACGGCCTCGCCCTCGGGCCGGGCGTCCAGGGTGACGTGCACCGGCAGGCCGTCGAGGGCCTCGCTCAGGGCCTGCGCGACGGCGGGCGGCGATATCCAGGAGCCGTCCACCTGGCTCCAGTCCGCGCCGCGCCGGGCCGGGCGGATCCCGGTCAGCTCGGTGAGCGACGTGAACGGCACGTCCGCCTCGGCGGCCGCCTCCAGCAGCCGGACCAGGCCGGTGAGGAAGCCCTCCGCCTCGTCCTCGGGGAACAGTGCGGGGTCGGCCCGCATGCCGAGGTGGAGCAGCGGCGAGATCTGGTGGACGAAGACCAGGGAGCGGGTCGGCAGCACCTGGGCCGTGCCCCAGGACAGTTCCAGATCCGGCCCGTCCTCGCCCTCGGCGGTCGCGCGGGCGAGGTCGGCGGGGAGCGTGCTCACGTCGTTGAAGACCACGTCGCGGGCGAAGTGGCTGCCGCGTTCGAAGGTGGTCCGCCCGATCATCTCCCACAGGGCGACGGCGTCGAACTGGCTGTGCCGGTAGGCGTTGAGTGCCGCTCCCCAGGCCTTGCGCAGGAGCACGTCGAAGGACGGCGCCCGGACGTCGAGGGAGAGCAGCGCGTCCTGGGACACGGTGTTCACCGAGCGCGCCAGCCGGGGCAGGAACCGGTTGGAGGTCGGCACGGCGACGACGCAGGTGCTCTGGCCGGCCCGGTGGGCGATGAGCGCGCACCAGGCGGTCAGCAGCACGGTGGACGGGAGGCCGCCGGTGCGCTCGGCCACCCGGGCCAGCGCCCGGGCGCCCCGCCGCGACCGCAGGGTGAGCTGCGGCAGCCGGACGTCGACGCCGGTGGCGCCCGGTTCGGCGAACATCGCCTGCGGGCCGGTGCGGATGATCTGCTCCCAGTACCGCAGCGAGGCGAGGGACCTGCGGAGTCCGGCCGGGGTGGCCTCCTCGGCCGCGAGGTCGAGCGGTGTGACGGCGGTCAGCGGGGGCAGGCTCTCGCCGGCCAGCAGGGTGAGCCACTCGTCCTGCAGGACGGCGAGGGCGCTGCCGTCCGTCGCCGCGTGGCTGGCCACCACGACGGCGAGGACGGGGGCGCCGCGCAGGGCCACCAGCGAGATCCGGAGCGCGAACTCCTTCTCCAGTGCGAAGCGTTCGGCGCGGGCCCGGTTCGCCAGTGCCTCGACGTACGACCGGGTCTCCGGCGGGAGCTCCTCGTGGTCGACCACGGTGACGGTGAACTCGCCCTCGGCCGCGACCACCTGCTCACCGGGCGCGGCGCCGTCGCCCGGCGGGAAGGTGGTCCGCAGCGCCTCGTGCCGGACCACCAGGACGCGCAGGGCGTCGATCGCCGCGTCCAGCCGGGTGCCCGCGGGAGCGGCCCAGACGTCGTGGATGTTGATCTGCGCGGGATCGTCCCGCAGGATGCAGCGGATCATGTTGGCCTGACCCATGGTGACGGGGCCCCGGCGCTCTTCGCCGCCCGCGTAGCGGACGGTGACGGTGTGGGTGTTCTCGGGCTGCAAGGAGTCCTCACTCGGGTCGGGGCGGTCGGGCGGCCGGGCGGTCGGGCCGGCCCGGTGGCCGGGGACGGCATCGTCGTTCCGGCAACGGGGGTTCAGTGCCCGATCGCGAGCCCTTCACTCCGAACGGCGCGGATCAGCGGCTCCCAGGCGTCGATCAGCAGGGCGAACGCCGTCATGTCCGCCCGCGTCTCGTCGAGGAGCCGGCCGCGGCGGCCGGCGAGGAGGTCCGCAGCCGTGGCGTAGCGGCCGCCCAGCTTGCGGTAGGAGCGGTCGAGGGCGTCCAGCCGTTCGGCGTCCTCCGCCTGGTCCAGCCCTGTGCTGTCCCGGACGAGCCCGGCGACGACGGACGCCCGGACCATCCCCTCGGGGTCGAGCAGCGCCTCGCCCGCCTCCGCCA
Organism: Kitasatospora sp. NPDC057223; assembly: GCF_042669755.1. Lineage (NCBI taxonomy): Bacteria > Bacillati > Actinomycetota > Actinomycetes > Kitasatosporales > Streptomycetaceae > Kitasatospora > Kitasatospora sp. NPDC057223. Next base: position 4,492 of record NZ_JBHUWW010000100.1, read on the forward strand.
GCCGGGCGTACACGGCGTTGAAGTACCGGGTCGACAGCAGGAACTTCGCGAACCGCACCTGGTAGGCGAGGAAGCCCTCGTCGGAACGGCGCTCGCCGGTGTGGTAGTTGACGATGTGTCGGTTGTGCAGGACGCCGGGCAGGTGGGCGTCGTGCACCAGGTGGATGAGGAAGTAGTCGCTGCCGATGGTGTCGGTGGCCGGCGGCAGCGGCACTCGGCCGTAGACTCCGCGGTCCAGGGCGATGTTGCACATGTCGACCCGCATCGGGTTGACGCTGGTGAGCGTGGTGCGGTCGCCGGTGAACAGGGCCGTCCCGGCGCCGCGGAAGGACTCCTCGATCAGGTTCCTGCGCCAGATCTCCGGATAGCCGGCGGGGACGGACAGGCCGATGACGTCCTCGTAGACGCCGGGGTCCAGCCGACGGATCTCCCCGACGTCCACGGACATCTCGCCGACGAAGGAGGCGCCGACCATGGCCACCGGCCGGTCCTTGTACGCGGGGTCGAGCCGGCTGCGGGACACCAGGCCGGCCGCCTCGGCGGCCCGCAGCCCCAGGGCCGTGAGCTCGGGGTGGAGCGGGTGGACCGGCTCGCCGTCCAGCGACTGGTAGCGGCTGTCGGAGTCCCGGCGGTGCACCGAGTCGCAGCCCAGGGCCTCGGCGATCAGGAAGGCGCGGTTGGTGCAGGCGCCGTACGAGACGCCCGTGGGCAGCATCAGGTCGAGCATCCGCCCCGGCCCGGCGACACCGGACCGCGCGATCACCCGCCGCAGGAAGGTCCGCTGCTCGTCCTCGTCCAGGTGGTGGACGACCACGCCCGGTGCGGGGGGCAGCGCGGCGACCACCGTCCGGTGCCCGGCGAGCACCGGAGCGGCGGAGGAGTCCAGGATCAGCAGGTGCACCTCGACGCCGAACCGGTCGGCGCCGTAGGCGGCTTCGGCGCCGGCCGCCCGGATGGTGTCGGCGCACTCCCGGTTGGTCGGGAGGGTCAGGCAGACTCGGCGCACGACGGCTCCCCGCTCTGCCCGCCGGCCGGAGCGTCCCCGTTCCCGTTCCCGTTCCCGTCCTCGCCCCTGCCCTTGCCCTGGTTCCTGTCCTCGTCCTTGTCGGCCCAGGAGGTGAGCCCGAGCAGGCGGCTGCCGAGCCCGTCCAGGGTGGCCGTGGGGTAGCGCTTGGACTCGTGCAGCACCGGGTCGCCGACCAGGGTGCGGTTCCAGCGCGGGGTGCGCAGGTGCCGCCAGGACTCGACCCGGGAGTGCCGCAGCTTCTCGTGCTCCTCCAGGGCCGGCATCATCGACAGGTACTGGACGGCGCGCACCTGGTCCTTCGAGACGTTGCGCGCCACACCGTGGGCGAGCAGGCCGTTCCAGATCAGCAGGTCGCCCGGGCGCAGTTCGGGCCGCACGACGGGGAACTCCGCCCGGTCCACGGCGGGGCGCAGCGGGTCCCGGTCGGCCGGCTGGCCGAGCTTCCACGGCTCGAACTGCCGGAACAGCTCGGGGTTGCACTGGAATCCGCCCGACTCCGGCCGGGTGTCGTTGAGCGCGATGATCCCCTGCACCCGCTGCGGCGGCACGCCGAGGGTGGTGTCGATGTCCCAGTGCAGGTCGATGTCGAAGCCCCGGTCCGTGGGCTCGATCAGCGCGCGGTCACGGTTTCTGACGTTCGGTGGGTTGAGGTTGAGCCGGTCCAGGGTGACCCACAGCTCCTCGCAGTCCCACACGTCGACGAAGGCGTCGTAGACCCGCTGGGCCTGGCGGCTGTCCCAGAGCAGTTGGTGGTGGTACGCCTCGACGAACCCGTAGACGTGCAACTGCTGGTCCAGTTCGGACCGCAGCGGCCGGTCCTCGTACCAGCTGTCGGGCCGGCCCGGGTCGAGGCCCTGGAAGTCCCAGGTGAAGTCGAGCAGGCGCCGCGCCGCCTCCGCGGGGATCGCCTCCCGGACGATGACGTAGCCGTACGTCTGCCAGTGGGCGAAGTCCTCCTCGGACAGCACCCGCAGCGGCCGTGACTTCTTCAGCTCCCGCAGGGTGGTCTGCGCCAGGTAGGACTCGCCGTCCGCGCTGAAGTACGGCAGGTCCGAGGCCGCTCGGTGCAGACGGGGGCGGCGTGGGCGGTGGCCCGTACCGGGTGTCGTCATCATGTGGTCCCTCCAAGGCGGGAGTCGGGGGCGGCAGTTCAGCGGTGGACGCCGGTCGGGAGTGCCGGCTTCTCCGCACCGGCCGACCGGGGCCGTGGCGGTTGGTGCCGCACAGGCCGGTCGCTGCTGACAGCGGTTCGGCTCCCGCGGGCTGTGCCCGGCGACACCACGGTGAGCCGGTGGAGGGCCGGGGGCGGACAGCATGGACGGATGGCCGCGCCGTGGCGCATAGTTGCCGCAGCGGCGCTGCAGAAACAAACATTGGTATAGACCATAGGTGCACGTCAAGTGCCGGCTCAACAAGCCGCCGGGCAGCCTTCCCTGCCCGAAAGACCTTACCGGCAGTGGCCGTTCGGTCCGAGGATTTTGGTCTAGACAATTCTGGATCAACTGGCTTACGGTCCCCATGCGCAGCCCTCGTCCATGACGGGGCATCAACCGGCTTCGGCGCTGCGTCCCGATCAACGGTGTCCACACGCAAGGCCGTTCGCCCTCGATGCGATCGCGCGGCAACGAACCGGTTGCGCCCGCCCGGCCGATGCCCCTGACACCTGCCATGCCCCAGAGGGAGCGGTTTCCATGAGCACACCCAGCATCACGGCCCTGCCGGTCGGCGGTCTGAAGGACCCCGGTCCGGGCCTGATCACGCTGGACCCGGTCCGCACCGCCCTGCTGCACGGTCTCGACGACCTGCTCGGTGGCCTGGCCGCACGGCTCGCCGCCCCCGAGGTGGTGGGCCCGCCCCTGCTGTCCGCAGAGGGGCTGGCGCGGCTCGACTACTTCCGCAACTTCCCCCATCTCGGGGTCTCCACCGGGCGTTTCGCCCCGGACGCCCTCGACGCCCTGGCGGCCGGCGAGACCCCCGGCGAGCTGCCGCTCCGGCCGACCGGCCACCTGCTGCCGTCCGCCACCTGCTACGGGCTGCTGCTCTCACTCGAAGGCCGGGACGTCGGCGAGAGCGGGCTGCGGCTCTCCGCCACCGGCCGCTGCTTCCGCAACGAGACCCACTACGACGGGCTGCGGCGCCTCTGGGGCTTCCACATGCGGGAGGTCCTCTACCTCGGCACCAAGCAGGGCTCGGTCGAGCACCTGGACCAGGGCGCCGAGTTCGTCCAGGAGCTGGCCGGGCGACTGGGCCTGACCCTGACCAGGGCCGTGGCCGACGACCCGTTCTACGACAAGGGCAGCTCCCGGGCCCGGCTGATGGCGCTCGACCCGGTCAAGCACGAGTTCCTGGCCTCCGACGGCACCGCCATCGCCTCCGTGAACCGTCACCGCAACTTCTTCGGCGAGCGCCTCGACATCCGGGCCGGTTCCCACGGGCCCGCCTACAGCGCCTGCGTGGCGTTCGGCCTGGAGCGCTGGGTCCACACGATGATCCTCACCCACGGCACGCCGGAACAGGCCCTGGACCGGCTCCGGGACGCCCGGGCCTGATCACCCCGCCGTCTGCCCGTCCCCCTACCGACCCCGTACCAGCGAAGGAGAGACCCCGCCCCATGGAACGCATCGCCGCGTGGCTCCACGAGAAGAACCCCGGCCTTGACGGCCCGATCGACGCCGACGAGGACCTCATCGAGGCCCGCCTCATCGACTCCATGGACTTCCTGGAGTTCATCGACCTCCTGGAGGACATCTCCGGCAGCAGCATCGACCTCCAGGAAGTCACCATCGACGACTTCCGCACGATCGACCGCGTCCAGCAGCGCTTTCTGGGAGCGCCCGGAACGGCGTCGGCGGGCAGCCCCGGGAGCGCCCACCCGTGACCGGCGGCCCGGCGCCGGTCCGGGCGGACCGGGCGGCCGTGGCCGTGGTGGCGACCACCGCAGAGGTCCTGGCCCACCCGGACCTGCACGAGGGCCTGCTCGCGCCGTGGGAGCGGCAGCGGCTGGCCCCGATCCGGCTGCCGGGCCGCCGTGACGACGTGCTGGCGGCGCGGCTGCTGGTCCGCCTGTGTGCCGCCCGGTTCACCGGCCGGCCGCCGCACGAGTCGGCCCCGGCCCAGTTCTGCGCCGAATGCGGCCGGGACGGGCACGGCCGCCCCTATCTGCCCGACCACCCCGGGGCCGGCGTCAGCCTGAGCCACGCCGACGGGCTGGTCGCGGCCGCCGTCGGCCCCGGCGCCGTCGGCATCGACGTGGAGCCCTCGACGCGCCGGCCCGGCCCGCTGTCCGTGCTGAGCCGCCTGCTGCCCGAGGACGAACTGCGCGAGGCCGCCGCCCGGCCGGACCCCGGCGCGGCGCTGCTCCGGCTGTGGGTACGCCGGGAGGCCGTGCTGAAGGCCGGTCAGGAGGGCCTACGACTGCTGGAGTGGACGGACCACCGGCGGGCCGCCGTGGTGACGGTGGCCAGCACCGCGCCGGTCACCACCTTCTCGGCCGCCCGGCCCGGCGGGGGAGGAGCCTAGACCGCCCGGCATCCGCTCCTGTTCCCCGGAGCGCGCGTCAGGGGCCGTGCCCGCCCTTGCGGACACGGCCCCTGACGGACGGTCACCTGCCCGCGGTGCGGGTGCGACGGATTGGTGTGGTGAGCAGGTTCAGCCGGTTCAGCAGGTGATGCTGCCCTTGCGGATCGCGTGGCCGCCGGTGTTGCTGTCGTCGGACCAGTACACCGGCTTCGATCCGCTCACGCACTCGTCGGCTGCGGCCACGGAGAAGCCCTCGTTGTTGATGTTCGACATGCCGCCGGGCCGGTTGTAGACGGCGGTGGTCGCGAACACGCCGGAGGCGTTGACCTTCAGCGTCCGGTGCTGGCCGCTGCAGGTGTCGTCGCAGACGGCCCACAGTCGCGAGGCCTGCGGCTCCCACTGCAGTTCCATGACGCCCGCCAGCCCGCTGCTGATCGAGGCGACCCGGGTGAAGGTGCCGGAGTCCTGGAGCACGTAGCCGTACACCATGCCGGTGCCCTCGACGCCGAGGAGGAACACGCCGCCGGTGTGCGCGCCGTACCCGCCCGGGTTGTAGGCCGCGCCCGTCGACTCGTCCTTGAACCCGGCGCCGGTCAGGTAGCTGTCGGGAACCCAGGTGACGGCCTCGAAGCCGAGGTTGGACCCGACGGAGGGCAGGTTGGCGGTGAGGTTCCACTCCTTCGTGGCGGTCAGCGCGGAGCCCGTCCCGGAGACGTCGTAGCGAAGGACGGACAGCCGGCTGGTGCCGGACGCGTCGCCGTTGCGCTCGCTCGCGACGAACACGCCACCTGCGGAGCCGGAGCCGGTGAGGGTGACGCCCTCACTGTCCGGGGTGCCGGAGCCGCCCGGGAAGCGCAGGGACTTGCCGGATGTCCAGCCGTTGGCGGTGTCGGGCTTCCAGCCGCCGGAGCCGTTCGGGACCAGGCGCCACAGCTTGCCGCTGTTCTGCGCGCCCCACAGCACGCCGCCCTCCTGGTACAGGCCGCTGAGGTCCTCGCCGAAGACGTTCGAGGCGTCGGCGGTGGCGATGGAGCTGCTGCCCGGCCAGGCCACCGGCGTCAGCGGGTTGGTGGAGGCGGTGGGGCTGGGGCTCGGGCTGGAGGTGCTGCTGGGGCTCGGGCTCGGGCTCGCAGTGCTGCTCGGGCTTGTGCTCGGGCTCGGCGAGGCAGAGGTGCTGACGCCGGACGAGGGACTCGCCGACGCGGTGGGGGTGCCGCCAAGGGTGGGGGCGAGTGCGACGCCCCGGAAGGCCTTCTTGGAGGCCGCCGTCGCCAGGGTCGTCACCGTGCCGGACATCGTGGCGCCCGCGCCGCTGCCGTCCGTCACCGTGGACAGCGTGCCGCCGGTGCCGGACGAGCCGCTGCTCGTCGCGTACAGCACCGCCCGGCCGTTGCTGACCGAGCCGGTGAGCCCCGTGACGCCGGAGACGCTCCTGCTGCCCTCCGCCTGCCAGACGCCACCGGCCAGGCCGAACTTGTTGATCTTCCCGGCGCTGCCGTCCGCGACGTACAGGGTGTCGGGCGTCGTGCCCCCGGAGAGGTTGAGCAGCACGTACTCGTAGGGGTCGCCGCTGCTCTCGGGGCTGCCCGGGAGGTTGGTCAGCGTCTGTCCGGAGGTGGTCGGCGTGCCGGTGCCCACGGTGGAGATGCCGATGCCGTCCTTGTCGGAGGAGGCGTACAGCCGGCCGTCGACGACCTGCACCTCGCGCACGTTCCGGTCCGTCAGCCGGGTGAAGCTGTCCGAACCCAGGGTGGTGTACCCGATCCCGCCGGCCGCGCCGGACACCCAGATGCGGGTGCCGTCGGTGCTGGCGGCGCCGCGGACGTTGTTGTCGTCGGCGAACTCGTCCAGCATCGTCGAGGTGTCCACGGCGCCGTCGGCGCCGATCCGGGCGATGGTGACGTCGTCGGTCGTGGCGACGCTGTCCGTGCCGACCGGCTTGTGGTACCCGGGGGCCAGCAGGTAGCGGCCGTCGGCGGAGAGCGTGAGCTGCCCCTCCGAGGCGGCGCTGCCGGAGGCCGTCAGTGCGTGGATGCTGCCGCTGTCGCCGGTGGGCAGGGCGACGGAGCGGACCAGCGTGCCGGTGGGGGAGTACTCGTCGAGGAAGACGGGCGCGGCGTTGTCGCTCAGGGAGGTGCTCCCGTCACCGACGCGGTAGACGACCACACTGCCCGCGGTGAACGCGGTGCCGGCGGCCGCGTTGGCGACGACCGGGACGACGACCGCGCCGAGCAGCAGGGCACCGGCGAGAGCACCGCCGACGCTGCTCCGGCGGCTCGTACGGGCGGGTGCGGGGCGGACGCTCTGCCGGGCACTCGGGGGGAGACTGCCACTCATGGGCGGGCTGCCTTTCGACGGGCGGGGACGGGCCGCCGCCCGGGCCGGGGAAGCCCGCGCGGCGGATGCGGCGGTGACGTACGCAAACGGGGTCACCCTGCCCATCCGTGGTGGCCTCCGAATGAACCACGCACGTCGCCGCGCCGGACCTCCGGCGCACAGAGCGGATCACGACGGATCAGAACCGCCGGATTCCCGGATGACCGGGCCCGAAGGGGGCCGGCGCCCGCGTGAGGGGCCGCCCCTGGTTCGACCGACCGGCCCGTCAGCCGGCGCCGCCGCACCCGGCTCCCGGTTCGGCCGGCAGCAGGCGGACCTGAGCGGCCGCCAGCTTCAGCGGCTCCCGCGCGGCCCGGTCCCACAGGACGGCCGTTCCCTGCGCGACGCCGAACGAGAGGTACGGCCGTGCCGGGTCGAGGCGTGGCCCTTCGCCCGAGAGCAGGGCGGCCGGCACCGCCGGTTCGACGCACACCCACGCGGGCTCGACACCGAAGTACGGGGGCGCGTCCTCACCGCGGGTCGCCGCGGCGACCGTCCGGTCGACGGCCTGTCGTGCGGAGTGCAGGGCCAGACCGAACACGCCGGTCAGGATCGCGATCAGCAGCAGCACGTAGACCGCGACGTTGAAGCCCTCACCCGTGCCCGCGTAGCCGTGGTGGCGGTGCCTGGCGAAACCCCACCAGGCCGGGAGGACCAGCGTCAGACTGAGGAAGGTGAGCAGCTTCGCGGCGGAGACGACCTGCCAGACCGGCGGTACGTCGAGATCGTCGGGAGCGAGTGACAGCCCGTCGGCGTACAGCGCGTGCAGGACGGACCCGGCCGCCAGGAACGTGGACCCGGCCAGCGACAGCACGAGGGGGACGACCCAGACCGCCCACTCGCCCCAACTCCACTGGCGTACCAGCAGCCAGAGACCTGCGGTCACCGCCACGATCCCCGCGGACACCAGCACCTGCTGCTCGGTCCAGCCCGGTCCGGCGGCGTGCAGCGGGCCGAGGCCGAGCGTCAGCAGCAGCCCCAGCGCGACCACCGCGAGGGCCGCTCCGGCGGCCCGGCCCTCCCGGAACAGGCGCGTCCCGGCGTGGACGGCCATGGCACCGGCCGCCGCCGCGGCCACGACCCAGAGCGGCCGGACACCCCCCGGCCCCCCGGCGGCGAAGACCGCGGCCGCGGCGGCGGCCAGACTCCAGCCCACCACCCGGGCGAGGCGCCGGGCCGACTCCTCCTCGGGCCAGTACCGGACCGTCCCGCGCCATCGGCCGTCCAGGGGGCGGACCCACACCGCCGGCGGTGCGTTGGTCGTCCCCGCCGGCGAGGCCATGTGGGCCAGGCGCAGTGCCTCGCCCTGCGTTCCGGTCAGCCGTGTCCCGGTGTCGTGGTGCCCCAAGGCGGTGGCGCCCCGGCGGACGAGGCGCCGGGCCCGCACGAGGCGCTCGCCCTGCGGGGCGCCCAGGTTGTAGACCTGCCACTCGGACAGCATCTCGCGATCCCGCACCAACGGCTCGGTACGGCGCACGTATGCCTCGAGTCGGGCCGCGCGCAGGGCCTTGGCCGCCCGCCGGGCGGCTCCCCGGTCGCAGCCCCGCAGCGAACCGGGCAACCGCACCTCGATCTCGTACACCCGCGAGGCCGGGTCCGGCTCCAGTACGCCGCTCAACCGGCCCTCACCGCAGGGTTCATGACCGATCACCGGCCAGCCGTGCCGCTCGAAGACCTGCTCGGCCCCCGCCCAGTCCCGCTCGCCCCCGCGGACCTCGACGAGCGTCAGCACCCTCTGGTCGTACAGAACTCTTCGCACTCCTGCGGCCCTCCCCGGAAAGATCTCTGCGACATTCGTGCCACGGCCGCGTACCCGTTGTACAGAGCGGCCCGGAGTTGCGTCCGGGCCGGTCGGCGGCCGCGGCGGGCCCACAGCGGGCCTGCGGCAGGCCGGCCCGGGTACGGTGTGCCGCAGGTGGACATCGCGGGAGGGGCGGGACGGTGCGGGGACCGCGGGGAGGCTCTGCCGTCCGGCCGCCGGCGGAGGTGATCGCCGGGCTGGACGACGCGTTCGCCGCCGTGCCCCGGCCGCAGGCCATCGCGGCCTGCCCGTGCGGCAACTGCGGCTGGGCCGACGACGTCGGCGTCCTGCTGGGCAAGCCCCGTGCCCGGCTCACCGCCGGGGAGCTGATGTTCTACGCGGGCGCGGTGCTGAACACGGTCGGCGGGGCGCAGGACTTCCGGTACTTCGCCCCGCGGATCCTCGGGCTGGTCCTCTCGGGGGAGATGAGCCACCCCGGAATCCAGCTGGTCTTCGTCAAGCTGCGCGAGGCCCGCTGGTGGTCGTGGCCCGAAGCGGCGTTCCTGGCGGAGCTGTTCGACGCGGTGTGGGCCGAGGTGCTGGAAGGCGACGACAGCGCCGACACCGCCGGATCCGTGCTGTGCGCGCTGGCCGGCGCCACGGACAGCGTGGCGGGGCGGCTGGCCGCCTGGTCGGTGCTGGGGACCCCGGCGGGGATCCGCCACCTGCACGACTTCGCTGTCGGCGAGGTCCACCGCAGCGGCGGCCGCCTCGTCCCGCGCGACGCCTTCTGGAATGCCGACAGCGCGGCCTACGCCGAGGTCGTGGACTGGCTGAACGGCGGGTCGGCACTCGCCGCGATCGAGGCCGCCTTCGAACGGACCGTGGACGACGAGCTCCTGGACCTGCTGGTCGCGGCCCACGAGGCCCTCAGCGGTCCGTGAGCCGGGCACCGGGCCGGTACGGAACCGGCGGCCCCTCCCGTCGTCACGTGTCGCGACCGGCCAGCGTGGTGCGCAGCCAGGACTCGATGCCGGCGATGTGGATCAGGGCCCAGGACTGCGCGAGCTGCCCGTCGCGCGCCATGATCGCGTCGTGGATGGCGCGGTGCTCCGCGAGGGTGCGGGCCAGTGCGCCGTGCTCGGTCGCCCCGCGCCAGATCCGGGCCCGGACGGTCGGCGCGGACATGTTGTCCACCAGCGAGGCCAGGACCGGGTTGCCCGCGCCCAGCGCGATCCGGCGGTGGAACTCCAGGTCCGCCGCCACCAGGTCCTCCACGGAGGTGTCGGCGCCGACGCTCTCCAGCACCGCGCCGAGGCCGATGCGGTCGGCCTCGCTCATCCGCTGTGCGGCCAGCGCGGTCGCCGACGGCTCCAGGATGCGGCGCACCTCCAGGAAGTCCAGGACGGTGTCGTCGTGGTGGAAGTCCACGATGAAGCTCAGGGTTTCGAGCAGCAGGGTGGGAGCGAGGCTGGTGGTGTAGGTCCCGTCGCCCTGGCGCACGTCGAGGACGTTCATCAGCGCCAGCGCCTTGACCGCCTCGCGCAGGGAGCTGCGCGACAGGCCGAGGTCGGCCGCCAGGTCCGCCTCGCGCGGCAGCTTCTCGCCCGGCCGCAGCCGACCGGAGACGATCATCTCCTTGATCTTGCTGATCGCTTCGTCGGTGACGGCCATGCAGGTCTTCCCATCGCCTCAGACATCTGATGTAAGCATTGTAAGTCGCGGTCGATCCGCTTAGGGTGCGGGTGATTTCCCCGCATTCATCCGAGGTATCCGGGAGCGGTGACCGCCGTGCGCACCATCGATGCCCACCACCACCTCTGGGGCCCGGCCGCCTGCCGCGAGCCGTGGCTCGCCGGCGAGGAACTCCGGCCGCTGCGCCGCGGGTTCACCCCGGCCGAACTCGCGGCCGAGGCCGCCGCCGCCGGTGTCGACACCACCGTCGTCGTGCAGACCGTCTCCCGTACCGAGGAGACCTCCGAGCTGCTCGCCCTCGCGGCCCGGGGCGGCCGGATCGCCGGTGTGGTCGGCTGGGTCGACCTGTCCGCGCCCGACGTCGCCGACGCCGTCGCCGCCCTGCGCGAGGGCCCGGGCGGGGCCCACCTGGTCGGGATCCGGCACCAGGTCCAGGACGAGGCCGATCCGCAGTGGCTGGAGCGGCCGGAGGTGCTCCGCGGGCTGCGAGCCGTCGCGCGGGCCGCTCTCGGCTACGACCTGCTCGTCCGTCCGCACCAGTTCCCCAGCGCCGTGGCCGCCGTCGACGCGGTTCCGGAGCTGGCCTTCACGCTGGACCACCTGGGGAAGCCCCCCGTCGCGGCCGGCGGCCTCGGCCCCTGGGCCGCCGGGCTGTCCCTGCTGGCCGAGCGGCCGAACGTGACCGCGAAGCTGTCCGGGCTGGTCACCGAGGCCGACTGGCAGCACTGGTCGATCGCCGATCTGCGGCCCTTCGCCGACACCGCACTGCACCGGTTCGGCCCCGGCCGCCTGATGTTCGGGTCCGACTGGCCGGTGTGCACGCTCGCCGCCCCGTACGGCGAAGTACTGGACGCGGCAAGGGCCTTGACGGCCGAGCTGACGGAGGACGAACGGGCGGCCGTCCTCGGCGGCACCGCCGCCCGCGTGTACGGCGTCTGACGCCCGCTCAGCCCGCCCCGGCGTCGCGAGCCCCCGCACCGCCCGGCACCGGCACGTCCGGGCCGAGCAGGCCCCGCTCCCTGAGTTCCGTCCAGAGGGCGGCCGGGACGGGGCGGGCCAGCAGTTCGGCGGCGTCCGTGGCCTCGGCGGCGCTGCGGACACCGACCAGGACGGAGCTGACGGCCGGATGGCCGAACGGGAAGTGCAGGGCGGCGGCGCGCAGCGGAACCCCGTGACGTTCGGAGACCGCCTTGAACTCCATTGCGCGGGAGACCAGTTGCTCGGGCGCCGGGGCGTAGTCGAAGGTGGCGCCGGGGCGCGGGGTGGCGAGCAGGCCGGAGTTGAACACACCGCCGATCACCACGCCGACGCCGCGTTCGGCCGCGAGCGGCAGCAGCTCGGTGAGACCGCGCTGGTCGAGGAGGCTGTAGCGGCCGGCCAGCAGCACCGCGTCGAGGTCGGTGTCGCGGACGAAGCGGGCGGGCAGGGCGGCCTGGTTCATGCCGATGCCGATCGCGCCGACCGTGCCCTCGGCGCGGAGCCGCTCCAGCTCGGGGTAGGCCTCGTCCAGGGCCTGTTCGGCGTGGTCGTCCGGGTCGTGCAGGTACACGACGTCGATCCGGTCGAGGCCGAGCCGCTCCAGGCTTGCGGTGATCGAGCGGCGGACGCCCTGTGCGCTGAAGTCCCAGCGCCGCCGGTGGCGGGCGGGGACGGCGAAGCCGTTCGCCAGATCGTCGCCGACGGGCCCGGTGACCGGATCCAGGAGCCGGCCGACCTTGGTGGAGAGGGTGAACTCCGCCCGGGGGCGGCCGCGCAGGGCCTGGCCGAGGCGCTGCTCGGAGAGGCCCAGCCCGTAGTGCGGGGCGGTGTCGAAGTAGCGCAGGCCGCTCTCCCAGGCGGCGTCGACCGCCTGGGCGGCCTGTTCGTCCGGGACTTCGCCGAGGAGGTTGCCGATCGCGGCGCCGCCGAACGCCAGCGGGCTGACGCTCACCCGGCTGCGGCCGAGCCGGTGCTGCCGGTTCACCGGGCGGGCGCCGGGCGCAGGCGGAGTCCGGCCATGCCGCCGTCGACCGCCAGTGCGGTGCCGGTGACCGAGCCGGCGCCGGGGGAAGCCAGGTACACGATCGCGGCGGCGACCTCGTCGGCGGTGACGAGGCGCCCGGTGGGCTGGCGGGCGCCGAGCGCGGCGCGTTCGGCGGCGGGGTCGTCGGCGGCGGCCAGCAGGCGTCCGACCCAGGGGGTGTCGACCGTGCCCGGGTTGACGCAGTTGACCCGGATGCCCTCGCGGACGTGGTCGGCCGCCATGGCCAGGGTCAGGGCGAGGACGGCGCCCTTGCTGGCGGAGTAGAGCGCGCGCTGCGGCAGGCCGGCGGTCGCCGCGATCGAGCAGGTGTTGACGATCGCCGCGTGCCGGGAGCGCCGCAGGTGGGGCAGCGCCGCCCGGGTGGTGCGGACGATGCCGAGGAGGTTGACGTCCAGGACCCGGTGCCACTGCTCGTCGGGGTTGTCCTCCACCGTGCCGGCCGCGCCGATGCCGGCGTTGTTGACGAGGATGTCGATCCCGCCGAGCACTTCGGCGGCCCCGGCGACGGCGGCCCGGACGGAGGCGTCGTCGGCGACGTCGGCCGTGAAGCCGAGGCGCGCGTCGCCGGGTTCGAGGTCCAGGACGGCGACGGTGGCACCGCGGGCGGTGAGCGCGCGTACCGTCGCCAGGCCGATGCCGGAGGCTCCGCCGGTCACCACGGCGGTCATTGTGCCGAGGTCGCTCATGCTGTCGTTCCCTTCGTGTCCGCGAGGTCCGCCGCCCAGAACGGGCCGTCGGGGTAGGTGAAGGCGGCGATGGACTCCGGGCGCATCTGCGCGGAGAAGCCCGGGGTGGTGGGCGTGGTGTAGTGGCCGCCGGTCACGCGGGCCGGGGCGAGGAAGTGCTCGTGCAGGTGGTCGACGAACTCGATCACCCGGTCCTCGGTGCTGCCGGAGAGGGCGACGTAGTCGAACATCGAGAGGTGCTGGACGAGTTCGCACAGGCCGACGCCGCCGGCGTGCGGACAGACCGGGACGCCGAACGACGCGGCCAGCAGCAGGATGGCGAGGTTCTCGTTGACGCCGCCGACCCTGGCCGCGTCCAGCTGCAGGATGTCGATGGCGCCCGCCTGGAGCAGCTGCTTGAAGACGACGCGGTTCTGCACGTGCTCCCCGGTGGCGACCTTCACCGGTGCGACGGCGGCCCGGATCGTGGCGTGGCCGAGCACGTCGTCCGGGCTGGTCGGCTCCTCGATCCAGTAGGGGTCGAACTCGGCCAGGGCGCGGGTCCATTCGACGGCCTCGTCGACGTTCCAGCGCTGGTTGGCGTCGATCGCCACCCGGATGCCGGGGCCCACGGCGGCGCGGGCGGTGCGGCAGCGGCGGATGTCGTCGGCGAGGTCGGCGCCGACCTTCAGTTTGATCTGGGTGAAGCCGTCGGCCACGGCCTGCTCGGCGAGGCGGGTGAGCTTCTCGTCCGAGTAGCCGAGCCAGCCGGGGGAGGTGGTGTAGGCGGGGTACCCGCGCCGGCGGAGGTCGGCCTCCCGTGCGGCGCGGCCGGGACGGGCGGCGCGAAGCAGTTCCAGGGCCCGTTCGGGGGTGAGGGCGTCGGCGATGTAGCGGAAGTCGACCTGGGAGACCAGCCATTCGGGCTCGGCGTCGGCGAGGAGCTGCCACAGCGGCTTGCCCGCGCGTTTGGCGGCCAAGTCCCAGACGGCGTTGACCACGGCGCCGACCGCCATGTGCATCACGCCCTTCTCCGGCCCCAGCCAGCGCAGTTGGCTGTCGCCGATCAGGTCCCGGCTGAGGGATCCGGGGTCGGCGCAGAGCTCGGCCACCGGCCGGCCGACGACGTGGTCGCGCAACGCGTCGATCGCCGCGACCTGGACGTCGTTGCCGCGGCCGATGGTGAAGCTGAAGCCGTGGCCCTCCAGTCCGTCCCCGGCGTCGGTGCGCAGGACCAGGTAGGCGGCCGAGTAGTCGGGATCGGGATTCATCGCGTCGGAGCCGTCGAGTTCGCGCGAGGTGGGGAACCGGACGTCGTGGGTGTCGAGTGCGGTGATGCGCGGGGTCACTGGCGTGCTCCTTCCGGGCCGGTGGTCGCGTGCGGCCTCAGGCCGGGGCGAAGGTCTGGGTCTGCCGGCCGAGGCCGTCGATGGTGAGCTCGACGGTGTCGCCGGCGCGCAGGTAGGGGTTCCCGGGCAGGCCCAGGGCGACGCCGGCGGGGGTGCCGGTGTTGATCACGTCGCCGGGGTTGAGGACCAGGTACTGGCTCAGGTACCAGACCAGGTACGGCACGTCGAAGATCATGTTCTTGGTGTTGCCGTCCTGGCGCGGCTCGCCGTTGACGGACAGCCGCATGCCGAGGGCCTGCGGGTCGGGGACTTCGTCGGCGGTCACCAGCCAGGGGCCGAGCGGGTTGAAGGTCTCGCAGGACTTGCCGATGTCCCACTGCGAGGAGAAGTCCAGCTGGAACTCCCGCTCGGAGACGTCGTTGCTGACCGCGTACCCGGCGATCACCTCGCCCGCCTGCTCCGGGGAGCCGAGGTAGCGGGCAGTCGAGCCGATGACCACGGCCAGCTCCACCTCCCAGTCGGTACGGGTGGAGCCCCGGGGGATCAGCACGTCGTCCTGCGGTCCCACCACGGTGGACGGGTCCTTCATGAAGACGACCGGCCGGGCGGGGATCGCGGCGCCGGTCTCCTCGGCGTGGTCGCGGTAGTTCAGCCCGATGCACACCACCTTCCCCGGACGGGCCACCGGCGGCCCGGTCCGCAGACCGGTGCGGTCGATCCCGGGCAGGCCGTCGCGGGCCACGGCCTCGCGCAGTCGCGCCAGGCCGCCGCTCGCGAGGAACGGGCCGTCGAAGTCGCGCGTCACCGGTGTCGCGTCCAGCACGCGGCCGTCCGGGAGCAGGACGACGGGCCGTTCGGCACCGGGCGCGCCCAGGCGCATGAGCTTCATGGAGGGTCCTCCGACAGGTGGGCTGGTGCGGCCGACAGTACTCATCGGTCCAGCAGCGGGCAAGCCAGTCATCGGATCAATCGTGAGGCACGCCGGGTTGCGGCGAGGGCACCAGGTCGGCCGCAAAGGCGTTACCAGTGGTGCGTTTCAGCGGATTGGCTGCTCACGTCCGGTCTGCGAACCGATCACCACTCTGCTCGGATACATCAGATGTATCGCCGCTTCGCCGCCGCAGACCCCGGCAGCCGGTCAGTGCGCGGTGGGGGAGGGCAGCAGGGCGAGGGCGGGCCGGGCGAGCGCCGCCGCGCCGACCAGGCCGGCGTCGGTGCCGAGCTGGGCCGGGACGAGGACGGTGCCGGCCGCGAAGGGCAGGGTGGCGTAGGCGGCGAAGTGGTGGCGCAGGGGGGTGAAGAGGACGTCGCCGGCCTGGGCGACGCCGCCGCCGATCACGGCGGCCTCGATCTCGACCAGGGTGGCGGTGGCGGCGATGCCGGCGGCGAGGGCCCGGGCGGCTCGGTCGAAGGCGTGCAGGGCGAGCGGGTCGCCCGCCCGGGCCGCGGTGGCCACCGCGGTGGCGGAGGTGTCCCCGTTGGCCGGCTGCCAGCCGGCCTCGGCGGCGGTGCGGGCGATGGCGGTGCCGCTGGCCAGGCCCTCCAGGCAGCCGCGTGAGCCGCACGGGCACGGCCGGCCGGTGAAGTCGATGCTGATGTGGCCGAGATGGCCGGCGTTGCCGGAGCGGCCGGTGTGCAGGCGGCCGTCGATGATCAGGCCGGCGCCGACGCCGGTGGAGACCACCATGCACAGGGCGTTGCGGTAGGGACGGGCGGCGCCGCGCCAGTGTTCGGCCGCGGTCATCGCCACGGCGTCGCCGCCGAGGACGACAGGCAGGTCGCCGACGGCGGGGTGGGCGGCGACCTCGGAGCGCAGCGGGAAGCCGCGCCAGGCCGGGATGTTCACCGGGCTGACGGTGCCGGCCTCGGTGTCGACCGGGCCGGCGCTGCCGATGCCGACGGCGCGTACCGACGCCCACAGCGGGTGCCGGGCCAGCAGGTCGAGGACGCCGTCCACGGCCGCCGCCATCTCGCGACTGGTGCCCCGGGCGGGGGTGGGCAGCTGGACCTGGTGCAGGAGGGCGCCCTCCGTGTCCACCAGGCCGCCGGCGATCTTCGTTCCGCCGATGTCGAGGGCGGCCAGGACCGGCGCCGGGGTGTGCCGGCCGGTGACAGCAGCGGCAGTGTTGTAACTCATTGTGACGTCTCCGCGAGTGTGACGGGTTGGAGCCGTGGTTCCGCAGGGGGCGCCACCGGTCGGTCCCGTTGATTGTCACGTGATCGGACAACGTTGTCGAGACTGCATTGATCGCGGTCCGGTAACGAGACTGAATCGTCATTGGGTTAGGTAAAGGTTTAGCAAATTAGGCGAAGATCGGTAACAAATGACCTGAATATCAATGTTGACCGATCTATGGACATGGCCTGGATGTGACGTCTACGTTAAGCGTCCAGCAGCCCTGGGAGCCGAGTCCACGTCCTGGGCGTCGCTTCCCGAGCCCGATGACGACCAGCCCGAAGGATGAGCGAAGATGCGCAGAGGATGGATGGCCGTCGCGGCCGCGACCATGGTTGTGCTCACTGCCTGTAGCAGTAGTGGTGGTGGGAACTCGTCCTCGGCCGCGACGGCGGCCGCCGATCCGGCGAAGGTGTCCGGTGACATCACGGTGCTCACCAACCGGACGGACCAGGTCACCGACGGCACGCTGAAGAAGTACGCCGACGAGTTCAACAAGGTCTACCCGGACGTCAAGGTGAAGTTCGAGGGGATCACCGACTACGAGGGCGAAGTCAAGATCCGGATGAACACCGACAACTACGGTGACGTCCTGCTGATCCCCAACAGCATGTCGGTCAGTCAGTACCCCACCTTCTTCTCCTCGTTGGGCGAGGCCGGCGAGCTGTCGAAGACGTTCGACTGGACCGACTACGCGAACGTCGGCGGCAAGGTGTACGGCATCGCCAACATCGGGGTCGCCACCGGCCTGGTCTACAACAAGGCGGTCTGGCAGCAGGCCGGCCTCACCGAGTGGCCGAAGACCACGCAGGAGTTCATCGACGACCTGAAGGCCGTCAAGGCCAGGACGCAGGCCACGCCGTACTACACGAACTACCACGACGGCTGGCCGCTGCGGCAGTCGACCGACTTCATCGGCGTGCCCGGCTGCGACACCGAGGCCAAGGACTCGCTGGCCACCACCGCCGAGCCGTGGGCGGCCGGCAAGGACCTGAACGTGATCGACGGCCTGCTCTACAGCGCCGTCCACGAGAAGCTCACCGAGGCCGACCCGACCACGACCAACTGGGAGAACTCCAAGACCCTGATCGGGTCCGGCAAGGTCGCCGTGATGGCGCTCGGCTCCTGGGCGATCCCGCAGATGCAGGCCGCCGCGAAGGCCGCCGGGCAGAGCCCGGACGACATCGGCTACATGCCCTTCCCGCAGGCCTCCTCCGACGGGAAGCTGTGCAGCGTCGTGCAGCCGGACTACAAGTACGCCGTCAACACGCACTCCAAGAGCAAGGAGGCGGCGCGGGCCTGGGTGGACTGGTTCATCACCAAGTCCGGGAGCGCCCAGGCGGAGGAGGCCATCTCCTCGGTCAAGGGCACCCCGCTGCCGGCCACCCTCAAGCCCTTCGAGGAGAAGGGCGTGAAGATGATCCCGCAGGCGCAGGAGAAGTCCGCCACCGTCAGCAAGATCGACAAGGGCGCGGAGATCGGTCTGGACACTCCCGACTACCGCCAGAAGCTGGTCGACGTCGCCCGCGGCGCGGCCCCGGGCGACCAGAACAGCTACTTCGCGGAGCTGAACAAGAAGTGGTCCGAGTCGCAGAAGACGGTCGCAGGCTGACACCCCCGTACGAGCGGCGCGGCCGGGCTCCGGCCGGCTGCCCCGGCCGCCCGGACGCGCTGCTTCCCGGGGTGTCCTGCACTACGAAGGAACGAAGATGACTGCACTGCAGAAGGACAGAGGACCGGGATCGCCCGCTGCGGCCGGCCCGGCCGCACCGCCCGATCCGGCCGCCGGCCGCACGCGGACGCCACGGCGCCGCGGCACCCGCCGGTACTGGTGGTTCACGCCCTGGCTCTACCTGCTGGCACCACTGGTACTGCTGGTGACGTTCACCTACCTGCCGATCGCGGACATGCTCGGCTACAGCCTCACCGACTGGGACGGCATCAGCCCCACCCGGGAGAACGTCGGCGCCGAGAACTACACCGACCTCTTCACCCGACCGGAGCTGTTCAAGGTCTTCCTGGTCAGCGGCGTCTACCTGGTCGCCTCCTTCGTGCAGATCGCAGCCGCCCTCTACTTCGCCACCGTGCTGAGCTTCAACACCCGGTTCCGGAACCTGTTCAAGGGCATCCTGTTCTTCCCGTACCTGATCAACGGTGTCGCGATCGGCTTCGTGTTCCTGTACTTCTTCCAGCCGGGCGGCACGCTCGACTCGGTGCTGCGGCTGCTCGGGGTGGACGGCCAGCACCTGTGGCTCGGCGACCCCGACCTGGTGAACAAGTCGCTGGCCGGGGTGTCGGTCTGGCGCTACATGGGCCTGAACATGGTGCTGTTCCTGGGCGCCATCCAGTCCATCCCGCCGCACCTGTACGAGGCCGCGGCGCTGGACGGCGCGAACAGCTGGCAGCAGTTCCGGCACATCATCGCCCCCAGCATCAAGCCGATCATCAGCCTCAGCGTGATCCTGGCGATCTCCGGGTCGCTGGCGGTCTTCGAGATCCCGTACATCATGACGGGCGGCGCCAACGGCAGCGAGACGTTCGTCATCCAGACCGTCAAGCTCGCCTTCAAGTTCGACAAGGTCGGCCTGGCATCCGCGTCCGCCGTCGTCCTCCTGGTCCTGATCCTGATCGTGACCTGGATCCAGCGCCGGCTCGTGCCGGAGGAGAGGGTTGAACTGTCGTGACCACCACCGCCACCCCGGACACCCGTTCCCCCCGGCGGGCACCCGCCCCCCGCGCCGCTCTGGCCGGCGCGGCGAAGTACCTGTCGCTCGCCCTCGCCAGCGCCGTCGTCGTCATCCCCCTCGTCGTCATCCTGTTCACCTCGCTGAAGACCAGCCAGGAGGTCGGCGCGACCGGCCCGTTGGCGCTGCCGGACGACTGGTTCAACTTCGACAACTACGTGAACGCCTTCCGGCAGGGCAACATGCTGCAGGCGTTCGTCAACACCACGGTCATCCTGGTCGTCTCCACGGCCGGCACCGTGCTGATCGGGTCGATGACCGCCTACGCCATCGACCGGTTCGAGTTCCGGATGAAGAAGCTGGTGGTGGGGCTCTTCCTGGTCGCCACGCTGGTGCCCGGCGTCACCACGCAGGTCGCCACCTTCCAGATCGTCAACGACCTCGGCGCGTTCAACACGCGCTGGGCGCCGATCCTGCTCTACCTCGGCACCGACATCGTCTCGATCTACGTCTTCCTGCAGTTCATCCGCTCCATCCCGGTCTCCCTCGACGAGGCGGCCCGGCTGGACGGTGCGAACTCCTTCACCATCTACCGGCGGATCATCCTGCCGATGCTGAAGCCGGCCATCGCCACCGTGGTCATCGTCAAGGGCATCACCGTCTACAACGACTTCTACATCCCCTTCCTCTACATGCCCGCCTCCGACCTGGGGACGATCTCCACCTCGCTGTTCCGCTTCAAGGGCCCGTTCGGCGCGCACTGGGAGACCATCTCGGCCGGCACGATCCTCGTCATCCTCCCCACCTTCGTCGTGTTCCTCGCCCTCCAGCGGTTCATCTACAGCGGCTTCTCGGCCGGTTCCACGAAGTGACCCGGCCCCGCCCGCGGTACCGCGCCTGCGTCGCGGTACCGCACCCCGCACCGACCGAGGAGGACAGGTGAGCGCGCGCGTCACCATCAGGGACGTCGCCGCCCGGGCCGGGGTCTCCGCCGGAGCGGTGTCACTGGCCCTCAACGACCGGCCCGGGCTGTCGGACTCCACCAGGCAGCGGATCCGCGCCGCCGCCGCCGAACTCGGCTGGATCCCCAGCCAGGCCGCCCGCAGTCTGGGCAGCCGGGGCGAGCGGGCCGACACCCTCGGGCTGGTGATCGCCCGCCCGGCGCAGCAGCTCGGCCTGGAGCCGTTCTTCATGGAGTTCATCTCCGGTATCGAGAGCGTCCTGGAGGAACGGGCGGCGACCCTGCTGCTGCGGCTGGTGCGCAACCGGGACGAGGAGATCGCCGTCCACCGCGAGTGGTGGAGGGCCCGCAGGGTCAGCGGATCCGTCCTGGTCGACCTCACCGAGGACGACCCCCGGATCCCCGCGCTCGCCCGGCTGGGGATGCCCCTCGTCGCGGCCGGCCACCGCGGACTCGTCGGCCCGGACGCGACGGCGGTGTGGACGGACGACGCCGCCGCCGTCGAGGAGGCCGTCCGCTACCTGGCACTCCTCGGCCACCGCCGGATCGCCCGGGTCGGCGGCGACCCCGCGCTCGGCCACACCGTGATCCGCTCGCGCGCCCTGGAGCGGATCACGGCCGAGCTGGGCCTGGCGGCGCCGCGCAGCCTGGCCACCGACTTCTCCGGCCAGGCCGGCGCCCGCGCCACCCGGATGCTGCTCGCCTCCGGCGACCAGCGGCCCACCGCGATCATCTACGACAACGACATCATGGCCGTCGCCAGCCTCGCCGTCGCCGCCGAGTTCGGCCTGCAGGTGCCCCGGGACCTGAGCCTGATCGCCTGGGACGACTCCCAGCTGTGCCGGCTCACCCACCCGACCCTGTCGGCGATGAGCCACGACGTCCACGGGTACGGCGCCCAAGTCACCCGCAGCCTCTTCGACCTGGTCGACCGGCGGCCCGTCTCCTCCGGGCCCGCCGCGACCCCGGTTCTGGTGCCCCGCGGGAGCACCGCGCCCGCCCGCGCGTCCTGACCGCCACCCCGAGACCCCGGTCCGCCCCCGACTCCTCCTGAGGGTGAGGAACCACGGGGGCGGACCGGCCCACCGACCCGGAGCACCGTCATGAACCAGTCGCAGCCCCCCGCCGGCCTGCTGACCAACCAGATCCGCCCCTACGCCTGGGGATCCCGTACGGCCATCGCGCACCTGACCGGCCGCCCGCCCGGCGACCGGCCCGAGGCGGAGCTGTGGATGGGCGCCCACCCCGGGGCCCCGTCCCGGACGGATCGCGGCAACGGGCCCGAACCGCTCGACGGGATCATCGCCCGCGACCCGGCGGGCGAGCTCGGCGAGAGCGTCACCGGGCGCTTCGGCCCGCGTCTGCCGTTCCTGCTGAAGGTCCTCGCCGCCGAGCACGCCCTCTCCGTCCAGGTCCACCCGACGACCGAGCAGGCCGAGGCCGGATTCGCCGCCGAGCAGGCGGCCGGCGTGCCCCTCGACGCGCCGCACCGCATCTACCAGGACGCGCACCACAAGCCCGAGATGCTCTGCGCCCTGAGCGAGTTCGACGCCCTGTGCGGCTTCCGCGAACCCGCCGCCACCGCCGACCTGCTGGCCGCCCTGCACCTGCCGGTGCTCGACCCCTGGATCGCGGTCCTGCGCACCGCCGACCCCGGGCTCGCCCTGCGCACCGTCCTCACCGAGGCCCTCGGCACCGACCGGCCGCGCGGAACCGCCGCCGCCGTCGCGCTGGCCGGCGCCCTGGACGACGCCGCCCGCAGGCCCGGACCGTACGCCCACAGCTACGCCGCCTACGCGGCCGCCGCCCGGGACTACCCGGCCGACCCGGGGCTGGTCGCCGCACTGCTGCTCAACCACGTCCGGCTGCAGCCCGGCGAGGCGCTGTTCCTCGACGCCCGCGTCCCGCACGCCTACCTGCACGGCACCGGCGTGGAGGTCATGGCCAACTCCGACAACGTGCTGCGCTGCGGCCTGACCCCCAAGCACGTCGACGTCGGCGCGCTGGCGGCCGTCGTCGACTTCCGTCCCGGCCCGCCCTCCCGCGTCCCCGCCACCACGGGCGACCTCGGCGAAGTCCACTACCGGGCGCCGGCCGCCGAATTCGCCCTCTCCCGGCTGGATCTCTCCGGCACCGTCACCCTGGACGACGACGGCCCGCAGATCCTGCTGTGCACCGAGGGGAGCGCCGTACTCCGGCAGGCCCCCGGCGCTTCGCTCACGCTCGGCCGGGGCGCCAGTGCCTTCCTCCCGGCCGCCGGAGCACCGGCCGAACTCACCGGCGCCGCGAGCCTCTACCGCGTCCGGGTCCCCGGCGCCGCCCGCCGCTGACCGCGACACCCCACCCACCCGCCACCGACCGCGGAGGCCGCCCCCGGTGGACGCCTCTCCGGCGGCGGGGCCGGGGGACCGGTTCCGGATCCTCGCCTCCCGCGTCGACGACCGGTCCTTCCAGCCCGACCACGACGGCCACCGCGTGGTGTGGAACAACGACCCGGCCAACCCCACCCGCACCGCCGCGCAGATCTTCAGCGCCCACGCCCAGGCCGTGACGGCCGCGAACCGACCCCGGACCGCCCGGCCGGGCCGGACTCCCCCCGGCCCGGCCGGGCACCCAAGGAACCAGACCATGCCCCTTGCCCTCCCGCCCCGTCCGACCCTGCTCTTCCAGGGCGACAGCATCACCGACGCCGGCCGTGACCGGACCGTGGCCGGCGACCTCGGCCACGGCTACGCCGCCCTCGCCGCCGGCCGGCTGCGCGCCGCCCGCCCCGGGCTCACCGTGCTCAACCACGCCGTCTCCGGAGACCGCCTCACCGACCTCGCCGACCGCTGGGAGCAGGACACCCTCGCCCACCGCCCCGACCTGGTGTCCGTCCTGGTCGGGGTGAACGACACCTGGCGCAGCCACGACTCGGGCCTGGCCTCCCCGGCCGACGCCTGGGAGGAGACCTACCGCCGGCTGCTCACCGGCCTGCGCGAGCGGTGCGGCTCCCGGCTCGTCCTGATCGAACCGTTCCTCGTACCCGTCACCGACGCCCAGTGGGAGTGGCGCCCGGACCTCGACGCCCGCATCCACGCGGTGCGCCGGCTCGCGGCCGAGTTCGACGCCCGGCTGCTGGCCGCCGACGGCCTGCTCAACCAGGCGGCCCGCAGCGCGGGCGGGCCGGAGCCGATCGCGGCCGACGGCGTCCACCCCACGCCGCTCGGCCACCAGCTGCTCGCCGAGGCCTGGGCCGCTCTGGTCCTGGCCCGCTGACCGGCGCGCCGCGCCGTATGCTCCCACCATGATGACCAGCAGGAACGGCGCCAGGCCCACCATGAAGGACGTCGCCGCCGCCGCCGGTGTCGGCCTGAAGACGGTCTCCCGGGTCGTCAACGGCGAGAGCGGCGTCACCCCGGCCATGGCCGAGCGGGTCCAGGCCGCCATCGCGGAGCTGGGCTTCCGCCGCAACGACAGCGCCCGGCTGCTGCGCACCGGCCGCACCGCGAGCATCGCGCTCCTGCTGGAGGACATCGGCGACCCGTTCTCCTCGGTGCTGTCCCGCGCGGTCGAGGGCGTGGCCGCCGACCAGGGCTGTCTGCTGTTCACCGGCTCCAGCGCCGAGGACGGCGAGCGCGAGCGCGAGGTGGCGCTCGCCTTCTGCGCCCGCCGGGTCGACGGGCTGGTGATCGTCCCGGCCGGTGACGACCACTCGTACCTGCTGCCGGAGATCGCCTCCGGAACCCCCGTGGTGTTCCTCGACCGGCCCGCGGCCGGGATCGAGGCCGACGCGATCCTCAGCGACAACGCCGGCGGCGCCCGCGAGGGCGTGGCCCACCTGATCCGGCACGGGCACCGCAGGATCGGATTCGTCGGGGACCTGCCCGGCATCCACACCTGTGCCGAGCGGCTGCGCGGCTACCGGGCGGCGATGGCCCAGGCGCACCTGCCGGTGGACGAGCGGTGGATCGCCACCGGCCCGACCGACCCCGCCCGGGTGGCGCAGGCCCTCGACCGCCTGCTCGACGGCCCCGAACCCGTCACGGCGCTGCTGACCGCCAACAACCGGATCACCACGGCCGCCCTCCACCACCTGCCGGGCCGAGACCCACGGCCGGCCCTGGTCGGATTCGACGACCTCGAACTCGCCGCGCTGCTCACCCCCGGCCTCACCGTGGTCGCCCAGGATCCCGCCGCCCTCGGCCGGACGGCCGCGCAGGTGCTGTTCGACCGCCTGCACGGCGACGGCACCCCGGCCCGCCGCATCGAGATCCCCACCCGCCTGATCGTCCGGGGATCCGGCGAGAGTGCCCCGCCGCCCGTCAGGTGATCCGGGCCCGGTCCCCGGGCCCGGAACCTGACAGGATGGACCCCCGCGCCGCACCGCCGTGCGGCGCCGGCCCGTGAGCCCGACGGAGGGGAACACCATGCAGCACCGGGTGACGATCCGGGACGTCGCCGCCCGCGCCGGGGTCTCGGCGGGTGCCGTCTCGCTCGCCCTCAACGGCCGGCCCGGCGTCTCGGAGGCGACCCGCGCCCGGATCGCGGAGGCCGCCCGCGAACTCGGCTGGTCGCCCAACCTCGCGGCCCGTTCGCTGGCCCGCGGTCCCCAGGTGCACACCATCGGCATGGCGATCAGCCGGGAAGCCGTGGCCGAGGGGCTGGACGCGCTCCACATGGCCCTCATCGGCGGCATCGAGAGCGTCCTGTCGGAGCGGCCCTGCTCGCTGTTGCTGCACCTCACTGCCGGCCGGGAGTCGGAGATCGCCCTCTACAAGCAGTGGTGGCAGTCCGGCCAGGTCAACGGTGCGGTGCTGACCGGGGTGGCCGCCGACGACGCCCGCATCCAGCCCGTCCACCGCCTCGGCATGCCGGTGGTCGCGGTCGCCCACCCCGACCACAGCGGCCCGTTCCCGGCGGTGTGGAGCGACGACGCGGCGGCGACCGCCGAGGCGGTGCGCTACCTCGCCGTCCTCGGCCACCGCCGGATCGCCCACGTCGCGGGCCCGGCGAGGCTCGGCAGCTCCCTGGTGCGCTCGCGGGCCTTCGACGCCGTCGCCGCCGAGCTGTCGCTCGACGACCACCGGAGCCTGCCCACCGACCTGTCCGCGCACCAGGGGGCGCGGGTGACCCGTGCGCTGCTCGTCGGCGCGGACCGGCCCACCGCGATCGTCTACGACAACGACATCATGGCCGTGGCGGGGCTGGCCGTCGCCGCCGAGCTGGGCCTGCGCGTGCCCGAGGACGTGTCACTGGTGGCCTGGGACGACTCCGACCTGTGCCGGATCACCAGGCCCGCGCTGTCCGCCCTCAGCCACGACCCGTTCGCGTTCGGCTCCGAGGTCGCGCACTGCCTGCTGGAGCTGCTGGACACCGGAAAGGCCGAGTCCCGCATCTCGGGTACCCCCGTGCTGGTCCCGCGCGGCACCACCGGCCCGCCCCCGTAGCGCCTGTGACGCACCGTCTGTGACGCACCGTCTGTGACGTACCGTCCGTGGGGTCAGGCCGGCGGTGCGCCGGTGCTGCCCCGGGGCGTCAGCTGCGGCGCCGAGTCCTCGTAGCCGTCGACCTGCCGGCCGGAGATCAGCGACAGCAGGGTGCGGGCGGCGTTCGCGCCGTAGGCGTGGATGTCGCGGGTCAGCGCGGTGAGCGGCGGCCGTACGACCTGCACCAGCGGGGAGTCGTCCCAGGCGACGATCGACAGGTCGCGGGGGACCTGGAGGCCCATCTCCTGGGCGACCGACAGCCCGGCGACGGCCGTCATGTCGTTGTCGTAGAGGATCGCGGTCGGCCGGCCGGGGGAGAGCAGCAGGCGCCGGGTGGCCCGGGCCCCCTCCTCGCCGGTGTAGTCGGTGTGGACGACGGGCGACGCCTCCAGCCCCAGGTCGGCGCAGACGGCGGCGAAGGCCCGGTCGCGCAGTGAGGTGTGGACGAGCCCGGTGAGTCCGGCGATCCGGCCCACCCGGCGATGGCCGAGCGCGGCGAGGTACTCCAGCGTCTCGCGGATCGCGGCGGTGTCGTCGGACCACACCGGGGTCAGCCCGCCCGACCCGGACGGGTGGCCGATGACGACCGTCGGCAGGCCCATCTCCTCCAGGGCCGGCACCCGGGCGTCGTCCTCGCGCAGGTCGACCAGGATCGCGCCGTCGATCTGCCGCTCGCCCCACCAGCGCCGGTACGCCTCCAGGCCGCGTTCGTGGTCGGAGACCACCTGGAGGGCCAGCGAGTAGGAGGCGTCGGACAGGACGTTCTCGATGCCGCCGATGAGCTCCATGAAGAACGGTTCGGTGCCCAGCATCCGCGCCGGCCTGGCGAGGGCCAGCCCCACCGCCGAGGACTTCGCCCCGCTGAGTGCCCGGGCCGCGCTGTTGCGGACGAACCCGACCTCCTCGGCGACGGCCATGATCCTGGCCCGGGTCGCCTCGGAGACTCCCGGCTGGCCGTTCAGCGCGTTGGAGACGGAGACCTTCGAGACGCCGACGACCTTCGCGATGTCGGCGATCGTGGGCCGTCGCGCGGCAGGACTCTTCTGCTGGGACACCTGATCCACGAGGACCCTTCTGAACCGATGAGGCACGCGTTCCACCCCCCAAGCTACTACGGGCCGAACCGTCGGCGGTATCGAGCCCGGCGGGCTGTGAAACAACCGGTTAACCATCTATTGACACCCGGGGAGTGGCGCCAATAGCGTACTCGTTAATTAACCGGTTAATTGACGATCGGGCCCGAGGCAGAACCCCACTGCCGCCGCGATCCGCCCCGACCCGCCCCACCCCGCGTCGAAGAGGCCTCCGGTACTGCCCCGCGCCCGTGCTCAGCCCGCCCCCTCGTGACCGAAGGGGGCCGGCGCCGATCCTGACGGCCGCCCGCGTCCCCGGTCCGGACGCCGGACGCTCCGCAGGGTTCCCCACCCCACCCCACCCACCCCTCACCCCCTCGACGGGGAACGAAAGGGATGCGCGTGAACCACAGACTCCAGCCGATCGCCAGGCGCCTGCGGCCCCTGGCCGTGCTGCTCGCCACCGCCCTGGCCCTGGCCGGCCTCGCCACCACCCGGGCGGGCACCGCCTCCGCGGCCGACACCGCCGACAGCTTCGCCAGTCGGTGCGGCATCCACTTCTGCCTGAACGGGAAGGAGTACTACTTCGCCG
Source organism: Kitasatospora sp. NPDC057223 (assembly GCF_042669755.1). Taxonomy (NCBI): domain Bacteria; kingdom Bacillati; phylum Actinomycetota; class Actinomycetes; order Kitasatosporales; family Streptomycetaceae; genus Kitasatospora; species Kitasatospora sp. NPDC057223. The sequence continues at coordinate 31,841 of NZ_JBHUWW010000100.1, forward strand.
GCACCAACACCTACGACATGTTCAACTACGGCTCCGGATCAGGCACCACCGACGCCGAGTTCATCGACAAGGCCCGCATCGACGCCCACTTCGCCGACCTCGCGGCCGACAAGGTCGACGTCGTCCGGCTGTGGATGTTCAGCCACGACGACTGGCACGGCTTCGAGAAGACCAAGGGCGTCTACAACGAGCGCGAGTTCGCCGAGTTCGACTACATCATCGCCTCGGCGAAGGCCCACCACCTCAAGCTCGTCCCGGTGTTCGAGAACTACTGGGAGGCCTACGGCGGCATCGACAGCCGGCTCCAGTGGGAGGGCCTGTCGGGCGGCCAGCCCGGCCGGGCGGCGTTCTTCGACAAGACCCGCTGCCCCGGCTGCTTCACCTCGTACAAGAACTACGTGAGCTACGCGCTCAACCGCACCAACACCTACACCGGCGTCAAGTACAAGGACGACCCGACCGTCTTCGCGTGGGACCTCATGAACGAGCCCCGCTACGAGAACCAGAGCGCCGCCGAGAACGTCAACGGCACCACTCTGCGCGCCTGGGTCGACGAGATGGGCGCCTTCGTCAAGGGCATCGACCCCAAGCACCTGCTCGGCGCCGGTCTGGAGGGCCACGGCACCAACTACGGGTTCGGCGGCGACGAGGGCAATCCCTTCGTCCACGTGCAGCAGTCGCCGTACCTCGACTACACCTCGGCCCACCCGTACCCGACCGAGGACTGGGCCGCCCTGACGATCGACCAGACCAAGGCACTGGTCCGGGCCTGGATCAACGACTCCCACAACGTGCTTGGCAAGCCCTTCTTCATGGGCGAGTTCAACGTCCACAACGTCGACCGCTCGGCCTGGTGGACGGCCCTCTACACCGACTTCGAGGCCGCCGGCGGCGACGGCAGCGCCTTCTGGTGGTACCAGGACCACAACGTGGACGGGAAGTTCGGCGTCTCCGCCGGAGCCCCGGAGCTGGCCGTCTTCCGCGCCCACTCCGACCGGATGCGGGCCAGGAGCGGGCTGACCACCCCGACCTCCTCGCCGAGCCCGACGGCCACCCCGACCTCCTCGCCGAGCCCGACGGCCACCCCGACCGCGACCGCCAGTCCGACCGCGACGGCGACCGCGAGCCCGAGCCCGACCGCGAGCCCCACCGCCGCCGGGCCGTGCTCCGTCCACTACGTCCTCTCCGACTGGGGCACCAGCTTCAACGGCGACGTGACGATCAAGAACACCGGCGGCGCCCCCGTCAACGGCTGGCAGCTGGCCTTCGCCTTCCCCGGCAACCAGAGCGTCACCCAGATGTGGAACGCCGGCTACACCCAGAGCGGCAAGCAGGTCACCGCGACCAACCCGTCCTCCTACAACACCACCATCGCGGCCGGAGCCACCGTCAACTTCGGCTTCAGCGCGACCTCCGTCCCCGGCACCAACGGCGCCCCGGCGACCTTCGCCCTCAACGGCCAGACCTGCAGCACGTACTGACCACCCACCGGCTCCGGGCCGCGGCCGCCCCCCGTGCCGCGG
>NZ_JBHUWW010000101.1:0-32991 GCF_042669755.1 Kitasatospora sp. NPDC057223
TGGTGGCCGCCAACGCCCAGATCTACACCGAGAACGGCGACTGCCCCGGCGAAGTCCTGCTCTTCACCCAGGCCGGCTACCTCTCCTGGCTGGAGCTCTGCTCATGGAGCGACGACACCGAGGTCACCCTGACCCTGGCCCGGCGGACGCTGCGCCGCTGACGCCGGCGCACCTGGCAGTGGACTCGTGACCGTTGTCCGGCCGTCGAGAGCCGGCAGGCCCTGCGCTTCAGGCCTCCTCGACCAGCCCGCAGGCGTCGGGTAACGCCTTCAGGAACTCCCGCCGTTCGGGATCGGACTCAGTTTCGGCCAGACCCTCGACCGCCAGCAGGAGTCGGTTGAGCTGCTCGGACGGCAGACCCTTGAGCACAGAGGCAACGTCCTCCATCACCTTCACTGCGCAGTCGGGATCCACCTCGTCGTCATCGCAGCTGTCGAGAAACCGGATGTTGTCGACGAGAAGTCCGGCGAGGACAGGGACCAGCGGGTCGATGACGGTCATCCGAACACCCTAGTCCGAGCCCCGCGCGCTCCCCGACTGATCAACGACACGTCTCCAGGCGTTCCTCGCCTCACCCGCCAGAAAGCCGTTGGACAGCCCATAGGCGCAGATGACAGGCTCCCGCCCCATGGAGCTACTCGACGTCCTGACGGAACTCGCCCAGTCGGGACAGCTGGGTCGGGTCTCGAACGGTGTCAATCCTGGTGGGCCCGCTGCAGTGGCTGCCACACCATCGCCTCGATCCGCGGCGGCACCCGCAAGGCACCGCTGTGCGCAAGGTGCCTCAACCCCGACCCAGACTTCTGGGAACGCTGCCCGATCTGCAAAACCACCTGGCAGACCAGCGCGCACCGGCCCTGCCACCGCTGCACTCTCACTCAACGCGCCGACGAGGTGTTCGCCGGCCCTGACGGGTCCGTTCGCCGGGAACTGGCCCCGCTGCACGCCGCATTGACCGGCATCGACCGACCGGTCACCGCCGTCGCCTGGCTGTCGCGCCCTGCCGTCGCCGGGCTGCTGAAGGAGATCGCAGCCGACCAACGCGCGGTGACCCACGACGTCCTCGACGAGCTCCCGACCGGCAAGACCCTCGACCATCTGCGGGCCGTTCTCGTCGCTGGAGGCATTCTGCCTGACCGCGACGAGCGCCTGGTGAAACTCGAACGCTGGACATCCCGAGCCGTCGCGTCCCGTGACGATCACGAGGAACGGGCGATGCTGCACCGATACGCGGTCTGGCACCACCTACGACGCCTACGGGGCCGCCTCGGCGCCGGCCACGCCACCCACCTGCAGATGGCCAACGTGCGCAGCCACATCACCGCCGCGGTCAACTTCCTGGACTGGCTGGCCGGCAGCGGTCTGACCCTCACCACCTGCACCCAGCCCGACCTGGACCAGTGGAAGGCAGGCGAGGACCTCAGCTACCGGGACCAGACCGGCCACTTCATCCGCCGGGCGACCAAGAACCGGCTGGCGAAGGGGCTGACCTTCGGCGCCGAGCGCTGGCAGGGCCCGGTCGGTCCCCACGACTCCGAAGGACGATGGAACGACGCCCGCAGACTCCTCCACGACGCCACGCTGACCACGGCCGACCGGGTCGCCGGACTGCTCCTACTCTTCTACGCCCAACGGCTCAGCACGATCAGCAGCCTCACCGTCGATCAGGTCACAGCGGCAAATGGCCGGGTTGCGATCCAGCTGGGAACCTCCCCGACCATCCTGCCCGAACCACTCGCCACACTGGTCCTCGACCTCATCGCAACACGCCGCCCCTACACCGTGATCGGACACACCGGCCAGACGCCCTGGCTGTTTCCAGGTCAACGCCCAGGCCAGCACATCAGCGCCGACCGGCTCGGCCTACGGCTGATCGCCGTCGGAATCCAACCAGGCCAGGCCCGGTCAACGGCCCTGTTCGCCCTCGCCGAGGAAGTCCCGGCCGCGATCCTGGCCCGCATGCTCGGCATCCACATCCAAGTCGCCGTCCAGTGGCAGAAGGCATCCGCCGGCGACTGGGCCGCCTACGCCGCCGACGTCAGCCAACGGACAACCACAAGCAAGGAGTTCGCACCATGACTGTCCTCCCCTACGACGCCGTGCTCTGTGACATCGACGGGGTGCTGCGGCATTGGCCCACTGTCGGACACGCTGACCTTGACCATGTCCATAAACTCCCTGCGGGCACCTTTGCGGCAGCCGCCTTCGCACCACCTCGCCTGCACCCCGCGATCACGGGGGAGATCACCGATGAGCAATGGCGCTCGGCGGTGGCCACCGACCTCGCCGACGTATGTGGATCAATGGACCGCGCCCGAAACGTGGTCACCGCCTGGTCTGATCTCATGCCACGCGTCGATCAAGAGGTGGTGTCCCTCCTCACCAGGGTCCGCGAAGTCGCCACGGTCGCTCTGGTCTCCAATGCGACCACACGACTGGAGTCGGATCTTGCCCGGCAAGGCTTGCACGACCTCGCCGATGCCGTGGTGAACACTTCCCGCATCGGTGTCGCGAAGCCCGATCCGCGTGTCTACCTCATCGCCGCCGAACGGGTCGGAGCACCGGTCCACCGCTGCCTGTTCATCGACGACACCATCGCCAACGTCATCGCGGCCCGCGAGGTGGGGATGGCTGCCCTCCACTACCGTCAGATCGAAGATCTCCAGGATGCCCTGTCCACTCTCCTCGCCACAGAGGCCCCAGACCCGCAGGGGCTGTGACCGGTGGAGGCATTCCGACAGTTCCAATACCCGACTCCACCATTACACCTGACCCAGTCCGATCTGGAGGACGTCCTGCAGCACGTCTGGGTCGCCGGCCCCGGCACCGCCAGCCCCGGCGAACTCCTCACCGAACCGGCGGCACCGCTCACCCGCGAGCAGGCCCAGGCCATCGCCGTCGACCTGTCCCGCCGAAGCACCCCGGCCGAGGGCGGCTTCTGCACCTTCCAACCCGTCGTCGACGGCGGCGCCTGCCCGTGGAACCTGGACTGCCACAACTGCGACATGTTCGTGCTCTCCGGCGCCGACCTGCTCTACTGGCGACGCAAGCGCGAGCAGTGGCGGCTGCTGGCCGAAGGCGCCCCCGGCGGCACCACCGCCGACTACCTCCACCGCTGCTTCGAGCCCACCGCCCGCGCCATCGACGGCCTGGAGAAAGCTCTCGCAGGACTGGGACTCCTTGACGACACCCTCGCCCTGGACCTGCGCAGACCCCAGGACTACTTCCAGCGGATCTGGTCCACCGCGTTGCGCGCGGCCGACCTCGCCGAGGCTGGTTCCGAAGGCGCGGACGACATGGCAGGGCAGGTCGCATGAACACCAACACTGTCCCCTGGTCCCGCACCGCCGCGGCTCTCGCCGCCCGGCACCGCAAGACACAGACCGCGCTCGGACGCGTCCACGAGGCCATCACCCGCCTCCGCTGGGAGAAGACCCCGGTCAGCGTCGCCGCTGTCGCCCGCCGCGCGGACGTCTCCCGCACCTTCCTCTACGACAACCCCGAGGCCAGAGCCGCTGTCGCCGCAGCGCTGGCCGAGGCCGGCGACCACCGCCACCGAAGCCTCGCCGAGCAGGAGGACGAGCGCGAGGCGACCTGGCGTGAACGCGCTCTTAACGCCGAGGAGGCCCTCAAGGCCGCCCACACCGAGATCCAGTCCCAGCGCACCAGCATCGGCGAACTCCTAGGCCAAGTAAGCGACTTGCAAGCCGAGTGGACAGAAGAGACCCTCCAGCGGATCACCACCGAGAACACCACCCTCAAGCAGCGCGTCCGCCAACTCACCACCGACAACCGCACCCTCAACGAACGCCAAAAGGCCGCCCGCACCAACCTCCGCTTCCAGGACCGCCGCGTCGCCGACCTCGAAGCCCGCATCGCAGGCCCTCCGGCCGACCGAAACGCGCCATGACACGATGCGCACATGCATTTCGAGCTCGCCCCGCCCACAGGCGTCGGCCCCCTCCGGATCGGCATGTCGCGCCAGGACGCCAACAGCGCGCTGGACTTGCTGCGGGAACCCACGGCAGTCTCCCCATCCGACCGGGCGGGTCAGCACATCTTCCGGCCGAGCGGCCTGATGATCAGCATCGGATGCGCACGCGACCTCCTGGAAGCCGTCGAACTGGGACGCCCCTCCGAGCCGGCCGACGCCGTTGTCTTCCGAGGCATCGACGTCTTCGCGCTGCCGGCCCACGACGTCGTGACACGCATGTCCGAGATCACCACGATCGTCGCAGCGGAGGACGATCCCGCGTCCTTCGTCGTGCCGGACCTACTCCTCAGCTTCTGGCGCCCGTTCCAGGGCGACGACGACCCGGAAGACGAACAGGGCTACTACTTCAACTCAGTCCTGCTGGCTCGCCCGGGCTACTACGACGGCCCCGACCAGCGATGAACCCCGGAAAGCCGGCCACCGCTACGATCTGCGGATGGCTCGCAGCGCAAAGAGGACACGTCGCCTCACGACCGGCGACACGACCTACCTATGGTCACTGCGGCACACTCACCGCACGCTCGACGACGGCACCTGCGAAGACTGCTGCGAAACGCTGGCCATCCGCCCGCTGGAAGGTCGCGGCGGCCTGAGAATCCAGTTCCAGAACGGCCCCGACCGGCTCGTCCCGGACGGCTATCCGCAGCCGTCCGGGACCGTTGGAACCCGCGACGGCAGGACCCTGAACCTTCATGAGCCCGGCACCGTCAGAGTTCTGCTCGACGAAGCTGTCCAACGGGGATGGAAGCCCGGCAGGCCCACCACCGAAGAACTCGACGGCTGGGCTCTGTTCGACAACGCCCACCGCCACCGCGAGATAGCCCAGCCCGACTGATCAACGACACGCCTCCAGGCTTTCCTCGCCTCACCCCGCCAAAGCCGTTGGACAGCCCATAGCCGCAGATGACAGGCTCCCGCCCCATGGAGCTACTCGACGTCCTGACGGAACTCGCCCAGTCGGGACAGCTGGGTCCGGTCTCGAACGGTACCGCCTGGGACGACGTCACTGCGGCCCTCGGTGAGCCCTTTGAAGTGGTCATCGGGAAGCGTCGATCATGGCCGCGTCTGTTCGCCTACGGCGACCTTGAGCTGAGTGTCTGCCGCTGCCAGAAGATCATCCTGATCTGTCTCCAGACCTGGCGTGATGTCATCGATCTCCCCATCGGCCTGGTCGGCAGAGAGACATTCTCCAGCAAGATCAAGTACGCCGACGTGATCGAATCGCTCGACCGCACCGGTTGCGCCTGGCAGCCCTACACACCGCTGACCTTCGACAACCAGTGCTCGGTCCAGGCCACGGCCTCCGGCGTCGTCTTCGTCTTCGAAATCCCCGAAGGAGAAGACCCCGTCCTCAACATCGCAGGGCCCCAGCCCCACCAGCACGACTGTCCCGCGAACACCGGAAACCCTGCGACACCGTGAACATGAAGCCGACGCCGTGTTCGCCGAACCGGCCTGCCCGAAGGCCTGACGGCACCGGCTGGGAGGATCTTCGGTATGACCTCCCCGCTCCATGTCCTGCGCGTCTTTGGTGAGCGCCCCTTCGCCGAGATCGGTGAGCCTGCCCTGGCCGTGCCCGACGAGGGGCGTGGTCTGCTCGCCGTGGCGGGTGAGCCCGGGTTCGCCCAGAGGGCGACGGCGGCGGTGTACGGCGTAGGGGACCTCGGCTGCCGGGCCCTGCTCCGGACCCGGTTCCCGGTGCACGCCATGGCCTTCCACCCGACGGAACCCCTGCTCGCCGTCGGGACCGGCAAGTACGACGGCGGCTACTTCTTCGAGGGCGAGCTGCTCCTGCTCGACTGGGAATCGGGCTCTACCACCACCCTCATCGAGCACGACTTGGGCCGCCAGGTCCTCGGGCTGACCTGGCTCGACGGGCAGGCACTGCGCGTGCTGATGGCACCGCCCGACGACTACAAGGAACGGAACGCTCACGTCGAGGGCCACGTCGCCGTCGTACGGCGGCCAGACTGGCGTGCTGCCGCACCCCGTTCGCTTACCGGCGCCGACCTGGCCGGCCCCCGGGTCCCCGCCCCGCGCCCCGACGGACGGGACGAAGCCCACCGCACGCTCTCCGCGCTGAGCGCGGACTGGGAGTCCCGGCGCCACGTCCTCGCCGTTGAGGAACTGCCGGACGGCACCGTCCTGGCCACCCTCGACCAGACGATTGACGCCCCGGAGCGGCCCGCACGCACCCCCCTCACTGACGGCCTGCTGATCCAGCACCGGACCACCGCATACGTCGACCGGCAGGACCGTCTGCGGATCCGGCGCGGCAGCCGGGACTACTTCCGCCAGGGTGCACGAGCCCGCCGGGGGGCCAAGCAGGGCTGGCTCGCGGCGCGCTCCCCCACGGGACCGGGCGCCCGACCCCTGTTCCCGTTCTCCTGGGAGCCAGGGCAGACGCACTTCCCCAGCCCGGGTGCGGAGACCGGGGACGGTGACCTGGTGTACGCCGGCACCGTCCACGACGGCCGGGGCCTCCAGCCCGGCGGCTCCTTCGTCGTCCGCCGCGCGGCCGACGACGGCACGCCCCGCTGGATCTTCCGGACCGACCACGTCGCCACCGACCTCGACACCGGACCGGACACCGCCTACCTGTCCTACCGCAAGGGCGAGCTCCTGGCCCTCGACCTCCACGACGGCACCCTCCGCTGGCGCCACAACCTGACCGTCGCCGGCGCCCCCGCCGTCCCGACCGCGCTCACCGCAACCGAACCCGGCCGCCTGCTCGTCGGCACGTCCGACGGCCGAATCCTGGACTGCGCCACCACCTGACCCCACACCCAGCAGCAGCCCCGTGAACTCGACCGTTCTCTACCCCCCGGCCGTCGAGAACGACACCCCCTGTATCGGCGGTCAAACGGCGCAATCCGCAACGGCACCCACTCGTTCGCGTCAGCCTCGCGGGATGAGGCGAACGAGTGGGTGATGCGGCGCTAGCTTCGTTGCGACAGGTCAGTCCGGGCGAGGCGTATCTGCATGACGACAGTCCGATGGCAGTTCTGCGAGGATGGGTGCGGCGGTGCGCGCCGCACCCATTGCCCGTGGCGCGCGCCGCCCTCAGGCCAGTCATTCCGGTGCGGGGTTCGGCAGGCCGGTGCGGGCCGCGAGGTGGTCGCCCGTCAGCCGGCGAGGTAGGCGCGGGCCATCAGGAGCGCGCTGCGCGCGGGCGTCGGAAGGGTATCCGGGTCCTCGGTGGTGTCCTTGCCCCACGGAAGCGCCTCGCCGGTGCAGTGCTCGTTCTCGCCGTGCAGCAGGCGGGCCTGGACGGTCAGGAACTCCGCGCTCGCGGCGAGGAACGCGCCGTCCTGTTCGGTCATCAGCCGGGCCGCCTCGCGGATCTCGGCGATCTCAGCCGCGATCCGCCGGTAGCGGCCCTCCCGCAGCGTCCGCTGAAGCTCCGTCGTCTCCACGCTCCGACCGCTCCAGTCGATCCGGGGAAGCTCACGTGATCCCACGGCCTCAGCTCTCGGAACCGGAGACAGTGCCGGTGCTGTCAGCGGAGAAGCTGAGCCCGCCGGGCGACAGGCGCCGCCGACCCGACGACGCCACCGCCGGCGGCACGGCCTCGGCCGGGGCCACCGGCTCCTGGAGCGTCGCCCGCTCCACCGCGAGCAGCCGGGCTCGCCCGCTGGTCTGGACGGGCGCATCGACGGGCGGCGCGGAGAGCGGACGGTGCAGGCGACGGCGATCGGTGGTCATGGCCGTCAGTCTTCCAGCCCGACAGCCGCGCAGTTGCCGGACCGCAGCAAAGCCCGGCGCCCGGGAGCGTCGCCCCGGGCGCAGCACCACCGGTCCCGGGCCGCTGGTCTGGGCACTGGCCGGAGGGGGTTGACCGGCCGGTTGGAGGGTGGAGGGGCGCGGGTCAGGTGTAGGGGCAAGTGGTCCAGTGTCCTTTGCGTATGCGGGGCAGCCCGGATTGCGGGACGGGATGCCAGTCCTTTGCGTATGCGTAGGCCGGCCCGGCACCCTTTGCGGGTGCGGGTCCGACGGGTCATCACCCGCAAAGCGGTGGGGACTATGCGGGACGCCGACGGCCTTTGCGTATGCGCAAGACTGACGAGTCAGCGCTGCCCGAACGCCGCACGCCTACGCCGCTGCGCGCCGCAGACGTGGGGGCCGCAAGCAGCGGCGTCGCCATCGCACACCCGCACTTGAATCGTGGGGTCCAGCCGAGCCGGGCTGGCGGCCGGTGCTGACCGGGACCGTGCCGTCGCCCGTTGCCCGGTCGGATCAGCTGACCTGGGCGGGGAGGGCATCAAGGAATCCGTCCCAACGATCGCCCGGGCCATCAAGGAGTTCGTCCAGCCATCGCCTCCGGCATCAAGGAATCCGGCTGCGCGACGGCCCGCCATCAAGGAATCCCGACCGGTCTGCATCCGTGATCGGCCCCTCACCTTGATGCTCCACCGCACCGGTCCGGGGACACCTTGATGCCCGGCCGGAGCCGCTCCCGCGCACCTTGATGATGCATCAAGGTGCGGCCGCCGATTCTTGATGGTCGGTGCTAAGCAGCAGGTCAGAGCTTTGATGCTGCCCGTTGCGAGGTCGGTATCTGGCGGTCTTCGATCATCAAGGGATACGTCAAGGAGTGCGGGGTTTCCTCCGTCGACAGCACAGCCCGCTGACGACGAGGAGTACCGCAATGCCCGTCCTTTCCCGGAGCGACGACCCACCGGCCGATAAGTCCCTGATCGCCTCCGGTGCCGACCTCCGCCGGTCCCGGCTGCGCACCACTGCACTGCGTACGAGCATCTGGGCCTCGATCGCCGCCGGACCGCTCGCCCTGGCCGTCGTGATCGCCGTCCCGCAGTCGGCCCGGAGCGCGGTGACCGCCCAGGCGATGAACGCCATCGGGCCGAGCTTCCGTCGCACTGCGGTCAGGCCTGCCTCACCCCAGCGAGCGATCCCGAAGTCGCCCAGGACGGCATTCCCGTCGTGCCAGAACAGGTTGTCCGGCTTGATGCCGCAGTGGTAAATCCCCTCCTTCGCGAGCTCCGCCAGCGTCTCGGCGAGATCGGCGAACGCCGAGACGATCTCCTGGAAGGTCTCCGCTTCCGCGAGGGTCTCCCGAAGCAGGTTGGCGAGCGGCATCACGTACCAGAGCGGCTTGACGCCGGTCTCGGTGTCGATGGCCAGAACGGGGAGCACGCCAGGAGTGCCCGTCATCATGTGCATATTCATCGCCTCATCGAAGGCGCGCTTCCTCCTCCGTCCGCATCGACCGTCAGGCAGTTGGGTGGACCGGAGCGTTCGGCAGGCCTCCTGAACGGTCGCCGGAACGCCTCCAGTCCATGACGGCGTCGCTCCACACCCGGGACACCGATGTCGCCCCGAACGAGCTTGAGACCGAGGCCGCCGAGATGCCGGACAGCACGCGGCGCACTGCAAGCGGCGAACCCGCTGCCCGCGGATCGGTTCCGCGCCAACCTCCTCCGGCCGCCGTGAAAGAGACCACCGTGATCGATGTGCTCTGCGATCCTGCGTGCAACGGGCTGGCCGAAGGTGGTTAGCGGAGGGAGCGCATGGTGAGTGCATCGGTGGCGGAGCGGGTGGCGGCGTCCTCGCTCCCGGGTGATCCGGCGGGCCTGCACCTCACGGTGACGAGCGAGGTCGGTCCTGCTCTGGACGGTGGCCGGCGGCAGGAGAGCCACCGGCTGCTTGTACGCCGCCCTCGTGGCGGTGGGGTCTGGCGGCCGGCCGGCACGTGGTCCGACAGTCGCGAGCACGTCGGCCTGGTGAGCGTCCGCCGGATTCCCCTGGCTGGCACTTCCGTGTCGGCGGCGGTCCTGGCGGAGCTCGGGCGAAGCGACGGTCTGGATGCGGAGCTGAACACCGCCGTCCTGTCCGCCGTGGTCACGTCCCGGGGCGGCCGGGCCCGGTGGGCCCCTGCCGCGCGGGAAATCCTGGGGAAGGGTCCGCGCTCCGTGCTCGGGGACCTCGTGGTCTTGGACGGCTTCTCCGTCTCCGGTGGCTGGGCGGGCGCCGGGCTCGAAGTCCTCCTGCTCGGGGAACTCATCAGCCGCACCGTAGGCGGCCCCGGCGTGGTGGCGACCGCACCGTTCTTCCTGAAGGGTTCTCAGGGCTACCAGCCCACCCTGGCCGCGCTGAAGGCGGCCGGGTTCCGGCCGCTCGCCGGCCACGTCATGGTCGCCGAGTGCTCCGGCCTACCGACCCCCTTGGACGTTGGGGATCGCTGCGAGTCTTCGTCTGCTCGGAAAACCCAGCTCATCCTCACTAGTTGAGTGAGCAATGAGCTTGTTGGCTTGCCATAATTCGCAGCTACGCATCCAAATGGGATCCATCACCGTCCGGGTGGCCCAGGAGGCGATGGTGGTCGCCAGGCGCGAAGTCCGCTGGCCCGCTCTTGACGACCCGGCACCGCTCGATCAGCTCCCGCCTGGCCGCGCCGGAGAGCGCCTGCACGCCGCCTACCAGCCCACCCGCACGTACCCGGCCCTGGCCCGGCCCCGCCACCCGGACCTGATCGCCAGCGCCGTCCGCGCCCTGCACACCACCGTGGCCGAGACCGCCGACGCCATGAGGGCCATCGGCCTCGGCGATGACGGCGACAACTTCCAGAACGCCACCAGCCACGAACTCCAGGAACGAACCGCACGAGCCCACCTGACCCTGGCCCCCGGCCACGATGCGGGCACCGAGGAGCAGGTCGTCACGGCGATCCTCCCTACCTACAGCCTGTCGTCCGGACGTGCGACGGCGGCACCGTGCTGCTGCTGGTGGTCCTCCGGAAGGGTCACGACGATCTGGCCGTCGTCGTTGACGCCGTGGATGGAGATGCGGCTCTGGTCGAACTTCTCCCAGTCGCACCGCAGCCGGAAGACCTTGTGCGCGGGGATCGCGGTGATGTCCTCGGTGGCGGTGAAGTCGCCTTCGCCGAGCAGCAGCAGGACCGCCTGACGGGCGTCGTGCGGGTCACCGTCGATGACGCGGGCCAGGCGCTGCAGGCTGGTGGTGACCTCCTCGAGCCGGCGCCCGTCCGGTTCGAACAGTCCGATGATCCCGAACGAGTCCTCGGAGTAGACGAGGCCCATCCGCAGCTCGCGCTGCACCTTCTCCTCCTCGGCGCTCAGCGGCAGGACGTCACTGGGGAACGGCAGGGGGCTGGCCGGGTGCAGGCGCAGCCGGCCGGAGTCGTCCGGGATTTCGTGGAGGACCTTGGCCGTCACCAGGAGGGTGATGACGTCGTCGTTGGTCTCCAGCGGCGGCAGGCCGTAGTGCGCGGCGTAGCGGGTGGCTTCGGCGATCTGGTCGGGGAGTGCGGCCAGGTCGTCCTCGTCGAGGTCGTCGCCGGTGTCCCAGCAGGAGTGGGTGAGGGCGCCGTCCGGGTTGCCCATCGTCGAGACGAATGGGCCCAGTTCTTCGCGGGTGAAGGGCGCGCCGTCCATGACGGTGCCGATGAGCAGCATCATCGTCGCCATGGGGCGGATCCTGGCCCAGCCTCCTCGTGCGGTTCGGCGCAGGTGCTCTCCCCGCATCTCGTCCGACCAGTCCGTCAGCGAGGCCGTCTCGGCCATGACTCCCCCAAGATCGTTGGTATGCCGTTGGACCGTAGGCTACGCCTTCTCGGCGTTGTGGTCGGGTCGCCCGCAGGGGCACGGGATCGTGATCGGCCCGCTTCCACCAGGCAGCGCCTGGGTGTCCTTGGGAGGAGCTGCGGACGTCGTCAGCCGGGGGTCGTGTTCTTGCTGGCGATGCGCCCGGGGTGTGGGACTGCCTTCAGAGTGGTGCAGGCTTCGCCGGGGGGTCGGCCGCAGGTCGGACAGGTTCCCTGCTGTTCACGGACCTTTCGTTCGTTGAGGATCGGCTGGATCCGTTCGTCGTGGGGCCGCGGGTAGCGCTGGCCGATACCGCGCGGTTCGGTCCTCCGGCAGTCCTGCTTGGGCTCTGCCCCACAGCGAGGGCACGGACGTGCGATCCATAAGCGGCGGGATACCTTCTCCTTCGGCCCCACGACCCGCGCGGACGACGGTGAGAGGCAGCCAGTGCGGACGCCTGGTTGTTGCTGGCGTTGGCTCGGGCGACCCAGCGTTGGATGAGCGCCTGGTGCCCGGTATCGAGTGCGTCGCCTGCCGCTTCCGCCTCCCGGACGAGTCTGTCCACCAGTCCGCACATCTCGGCCGTCATCATGGTGCGCCGGCCTTCGAGGTTGGCGAGGAGCTTTTCCACCCGCTGACGGGCGGACCAGGCCTCACCCGACAGCGCCGGACGGGAAGCCGTCCGGTCTCGCGCGGTGACGGCGGAGAGGTACTCCGTGGCGGCCGCCACGGTGGCTTCCTCGGAAGCCGTGCGCTCATGGGAGGCGGTAGCGTTGGCGAGGAGCAGCAACTGGTGCACACAGTCGGTGTCCTGTTCCTGGACGGCCTGGTCGACACCGGCGAAGAGGTTTCGGCGGGCCTTCGCCTGGGCGGCGAACCATTGGTCGAGGTCACAAGAACGATGAGATCGCCCAGCTCAAAACCGACGTGCAAGGGTTCCTCGCGGAGAACACCAGGCTCATCCTCGAGAACCAAGAGCTCCGCGACGTGCTCAGCGGCAAGGCAACCAACGTCACACCACTTCGGCCCGGCACAGGCCGCTGACCGGCTGTGGACTGCACGGTGTGCTGGCCAACCGCCACCCGCCTGACCGAGGCGGCCCGCCGGGCGCCCAACCTGGCTGAGCGGGAACACCTGTTGCGGCAGGCGGCCCGGCTCAAACTCCCTTCCGATGGTTCAGCAGTAGCCGTCCAGGCGGGTGCACCGGCCGGGCGTGTGGTTGGGCCAGCGGCGGCGGGCCTGGTCGGAGGCGGCGGCGCGCAGGTGGTCGAGCGCAGTGCCGCCGGGGTAGCCCCGGAAGTCGGTGTACCAGGACCGGCGGTGGTACTCGTTCCAGTAGCTCACTACGCGGCGTTCGGTGCGGGCGAAGAACTCCGGATTGTCCACCACGAACTGTCCGTACACGGAGTGGCCTTCAGATCCCGGCACTAGCAACTCCCGGTAACCGTCCCGGAGATCGGTCAGGATCTCCAGCACGTACTCGCCGAGCAGTTGCACGGTGTAGGGCGTCACCCACGGGGCCGTGGAGGTGAGGAGCTGCGCGAGGTGGCGCTGTCTGACCCGGCCGTCGTGGTGGCGGGTGTAGAGGCAGTGCAACAGCTGACGCTGCTGAGGCGGGAGCGACTCGACCGTAGTGGATGGCAGTTCGCCGTGGTAGATCCGCGAGGGGATGGCAAGGTCCTCAGCTTCGACCCGGACCGTGAAGGTGCAAGACCGGTGCTTCGCCTTCGGGAGGAGTGCGAGCACGGCGCGGGCATCGGCGGCGAGCTCGTGCGGGAACGCCGAGACCAGGGACTCCCGGCCGTCGCGGTCCGCCTGCTCCGGCTCCCGTTCGACCGGGCCTCCGGTCCCTCGCGGCATTCCGACGGCCCCGGGGACGTGGCGTTCGGCGACGGCCATCGCCAACCTCCGTAGCTTGGTGAAGTAGGAAGCGCAGTAGGGCTCGTGCATCAGGGATATGGCCTTGTCGAGGGCGTTGATGGAGCCCCAGAGCTCGCCCGTCCAGGTCTCGTCGAGGGTGTCCTTCAGCTCGCGGTCGACGAGGCCGGCCACCCAGAGATCCACGCCGACCAGATCCACCCCGGCCGGCTCCGCGGCCTGGAAGCCTGGCGGGAACCGCATGTGCCGGTGTTCGTCCCGCAGCCGGACCAGGGAGTCATCGTCCGGGTCCGCTGGCTCCGCCACTGGCCCGAGAAGTGCGGCTACCGCGTCGAAGACGGCCCGGACGCTGGCGACTGCGCCGCTGGGGTGACACGCAGCGCTCGTCCGCTCGCCCCTGGCGAGATCGCTGGGCAGCGCCAGCGCTCGGTCCAGTGCACCGGCGAGGTCCGTCGTGAGGTGGCCCTCCGCCGCGGCCCGCTCGACCAGGTCCGGCAGTGGTCCGCGGTCGGCCAGCCGCTCGGTGAGGGCGAGCTCCAGCGCGACCAGCGAGTGGGTGACCGCGACGGTGGCGAACTCGTACCGGTAGAAGGAGAACCGGAGCAGTTCACGGCTGGTCCCCAGGGCGCTCATCACGGCCATCGGTGCGTTCGCGGGCACGATCAGTTCGGCGATCAGCTCCTCCATGTCCTCGAAGTCGGGGACGAGGAACTCGCTGCGTGGGTCCGGCGGCGCCAGGCGGAGTGGGCCACGAGAAGTGGTCAGGGAGTTCACTGGTGCAGTCTGGCCGCCGGGTGCGGCCGTGGCCAGCGGATTTCCGGCACTGGATGACCGCTCCGGAATCAGCCGAGGACGGCTTCATAGCCGGCACCAGCCTGACCCTCGCCCCCAACGTCACCCTGACAAGCCGAAGTCAGTACTGCAGCTTCAGAGGGCGGCTCCGCGCCATAGATACCTGCTGATCACGGCTTGGGCCACCCGCCCTCGGGACAAGCTCAGCCCAACATGCTGACTTGACAGGGAAGACGATGCTGATGCGGTCGCCGGAGTCGGCGGCGGGGTCGGTGCGGGCGGTGTAGTCGTCGACTTCGGGGTCGGTTCCGCCGGGCACCGGGATGCCGAGCCGCGGGCGCGGGGAGAGGCGCTCGATCAGCTTCTCCACCGCGTCCAGCTCGCCGGGGGCAGGGTGGCGAGGGCGGCTTCGGTGGCGTCGGAGAGGAAGAGGTGCAGCGGCGTGGGCTGCTGTTCGGGTTGGTCGGTCACCGGTTGCTGCCGGCGGCGCGGATTCGGGTGAAGGTGTCGGCGGCGGGGTCCAGTGTTGGCCGCCTAGGGGGCGGCGAGGGGGGCCATGGCTTCGGGGCTGGTGCGTTAGGACGAGTCGGTGGCGGTAGGTGGTGATGACCTCGGCGACGGCGGCGAGGTCGCCGATCGGGGAGGAGTCGAGGGCTGCGGCCATGTCCCGCTCGAGCTGTTCGCGGTCGCTTGGCAGTCCATAGGGGCCTTGAGTCGCTGAGACTCCAGTCGCGCACTGTACGAAAGGTGCTGGTCAAAGCGATGCCACCGCAACCACAGCGACCGAAGCGACTCAATGCCGCAATCATCGGAACAGCCCTGCCACCCGGGCTTTGCGGCGCGCAGAACGCAGTAGCTACCCCGCCCCCGCCTGGTGCCTCTCCTTAGCCCGGTCCGATCCGACCGCGGATCAGGCTTTGGGAAGCGTTATCCCCAGTTCCAGCATCGCCGGCGACGCAGGCCCGCCTTCCGAACGTTCCGTCTTGTAGCCCTTGACTCGAGGTGCCACGGTCCGGGGGTCGATGGCCTCTGACGGCGCTCCGGTGGAGTAGAGGCCGGCGGGCTGCTCGTCCCGGTCGTGCGGCAGCAGCCAGAAGACCCGGCGGCGGAACGTTCCGGAGGCCCGGGATGCCTTCGCGTCGGGACCCAGGATCGCGTAGCCGACCATCCGGCCGTCCCGGTGGTAGGCAGGTCGGCCTCGGCGGGAGGGCAGCCGCTCCAGGGACTGGCGGACGTAGTCGAGCGGATCGATGTCCTCAAGCCACACGAGATCGGTCTCGTGGGCCAGCTCGGCCGGGTCGATCAGGGCGCTCACGACTGCTGCTCCTCGGCGTCGGTATCGGCCAGCAGACCGATGCCCGGGTAGTACTTGCGGGAGTTCGACAGGACCATGCCCTTGGGCGAGGCCATGCCCAGAGTGTCGCGCACCCGGGCGGCGAAAGCCCGGGCGGACACCGGATTAGCTCCCTCGAAGCCGCACCAGCGGGTGTAGGCGCCGAAGAGCTGGGCTTGTTCGGCGCGCATGCCTTCATCGAGCTTGCAGGCTTCGGTGAGGAAGCGTCCCACGTGGTCCTCCGTCTCGGCGTAGGCGTTGGTGGCGACCTGGACGCGCTGGGGGCCGAGGAGGTCCTTCTCGCCGGCGAAGTAGCGGCGGGCGCCGTCGATGAGCCAGGCGAGGATGCCCGGGCCTTCCTCGGCGACCAGTACGTTCGCCAGGTTGTCGATCTTACGGGCCTCGGGGACGACCTTCTCGAAGGGGATGAGGCGCATGCGGCGCCAGAAGGCGAAGCCTCCGGTGCCGACCTCGGGGCGGTGGTTGCCGAGCAGCCACAGTTTGTGGGTGGGGGCGAAGGAGAAGAAGTCCTGGCGCATCCGTCGGGCCTTGATCTTGTCGCCGCCGGTCAGGAGTTTCACCCGGGCCTCGTCGAAGCGGTCGCCGGGCTTCAGTTCGGAGCAGACGATGATGCGCCGGCCGTGGAGTTCGGCGAGGTCGGTGGGGTGGCCGTCGAAGGCCTTCGCCATGAGAAATCCGGGCGGGGCGGCGTCCGCGTAGTCGCCGAGCAGCTGCAGCATGACGTCCAGCAGCACGGACTTGCCGTTCTTGCCCTGCCCGTACAGGAAGGGCATCACCTGTGCGCCGACGTCACCGGAGATGGAGTACCCGAGGAGCAGGTGCAGGAAGTCGGCAGTCTGCCGGCCGTCGCCGTCGGTACCGAAGGTGTCGTCGAGGAAGCGCTGCCAGCGGGGGGTCGCCATGGTCCGGGGGGCGAGGGTGGTGGAGCGGGAGTGGTGCTGGGTCGCCGGGTCAGGGGGGACCATGGCGCCGGTGCGCAGGTCGACGACTCCGCCCGGGGTACACAGCACGTAGGGGTCGGCGTCCAGCAGGGAGGCGTTGAGGACCATGCCGGGGGCTGCCTTGGCCTGCGTGAGCATGGCACTCATGCCGGAGGTGGACAGGGCCCGGCGGCGGTGGCGGCGCAGTTCGGCGTTGGTGTGGATGCCCCGGGGGTCGTGGGTGGCGATGCTCTCCGCCATCTCACCGGCGGACCACAGGACGGCGTCGTCCTCGTCGGCCTGCCAGCGGTGTCCGGCCCACTGGTACCAGCCGAGCCCGGGGACGTGGCGGTAGTCGCGGCCGTAGAGGGTGACGAACAGTTTGGCGTTGCCCCGGTCGGAGAGAGAGTCGGGCAGCAGTCCGCTGCTGGTGACGCTCTCCGGGACCGCGGCGGGGACAGCGACCGCAGCGACTGGAGCGACCGAAGGCGGCAGTTGGTCGAACAAACTGCCCTGTCCGGGCGGCAGCCCGGGTCCGGTGGTCTGCGGTGGCACAGGTGCGGGCGTGGGCGGGTTGAGGATCTGCTGAGCGACGGCCACCGGGTCGAAGCCTCCCTCTCCGGGCGCGCTGGTGGTCATGGACGTCCTTCGGGATGGAGCGGACGGCGTGCACCAGCGGCCAGGCCGCTGCGAATGATCTGCGCTGCACGGCGTTCCTGCCCGGGGCGGGCGGCAGCGGCAGCCTCGGTTAGCATTCGCTGCGCCTCGGCCTCTGCCAGATAGCCGGCGGCGGTGAGGCCCCCGGCGGTGAACGCGGCACGGTTCAGCTTGTCGGAGAATCCGGCGCCTTGGGCGAGCAGCTGGCAGGCGGTCACCTCGCTGAGTGCGGTCAGCAGCAGCCGATCGGCTGCGGTGCGGCCGCCCCCGGCGGCAAGGACGGCCTGCCGCCCTCTGGCGGGCATCTCCCGGGCAGCGGGGCGGGCAGCGGCGAGGGCTTCGTCGTGGCCCGTGCGGCCGAGTTCGTGGGCGAGCCAGTCCGGGAGCAGCGCGGGCTCACGGGGGCCGCTGACGGGCTCGTAGACGCCTGCGGCGGTGGCAGTGCCGGGGGCGATGATGTAGCCGCCGTGGGCCCGGATGTCGACCTGCCAGGCGAGGGCGCGGCCGGTGCTGGATCCGCTGGAGCAGAGGAACTTCCGGCCGGCGGGGGCGCGGTACCAGAGGTGCAGGCCGCCCGCGGGGGTTCGTACCCGTAGGGTCGACTCGTCGGCGGCCGGATCGGGCTGGCCCCGTAGCGCTGCCAGCAGGGCGAGGGTGTGGTAGCCGTTGGCGAGGCCGGTGAGGTCGACGCCGTCGTGTATCGCGATCCCCGGGAGAACCCGGTCACGCGCCGGAACTGGATCGTCGTGGGCGTCGATGTCGATGACGACCAGGCCGGCCGGCCCGCATGCCACAGCGACTCCCAGAGCCGCGTTGGCGCCCCACCAGCGCTCGATGAGGGAACTGTCCGTCGAGGCCGCGTGGAAGCCGTGGCACCAGCGTCCGGCCTTCCGGCAGGGACAGGCGGCCGGCCGGTGACCGGGTTGCTGACAGTCCACGCAGTTCCCCGGCGGGGTTTTGCCTCCGGGGATCAGCGGGTGCACCGGCCAGCCCTGCGCCGCGCACCACCGTGCGACGGCCAGCGACCCTGGCCGGGCGGGGCGGAGGAGGCTCTCCTCCAAAGGCGGCGTCACGTCGGCGTTTCCCGATCCGTCCTGCGGCTGGCCACGCGTCGGCATCGTCGGTCCCGCCAGTGCCTCGTTCAGTCGCTGAACAGAAAACGCCTGGTCAAGAGTATTCAACGCTGACGGTAGCGACCGAAGCGACTCAAGTTCCAATATGGCTAGCAAAGACTAGCCGAGCTGTCGCTCGGTCGGGGGCAGGACAGGCACTCACCCTGCGGGCAACACATCCCGGCAGCGACCGAGGCCTCCCCCAGCGACTGAGGAGCTTCAGTCGCTACCCTCGTCCGTAACCACAAAACTGCAGGTCAAAGCCCTGAAGGCAACAGAATAGCGACTGAAGCGACTCAAGCACGGGTCTATCACGCACACACGCACACGCGAATGTCATCATAATCCCGACCTTGAGTCGCTTCAGTCGCTATTTGGTGGTCGCCGAGCCTTTGACCTGCAGTTTTAACCAGCGACTGAAGGCCAGTGACTCAACAAGCGACTCAGTCGCTGGCCCTTCCCACCGGCGTGTCGCCCCATGTACAGCGACTCAAGCCGTCCCCCGGACGACAGGAGTCCGTCCCGCAAGGCCTTGGAGACGGGCCCCGTCGATCAGATCCATCACCGGGCCGCTGTCCCCGGGCCAGGATCTTTCATACGACCCAGTCACCGATCTCCGAGTCGTCCGGCCGCCGACCTTCCCACAGATTGCCGCCGTAGCTTTGGCCACGGTGCTGGTCGTGACCACGACGGCCGGTTGCAGGCGTGAACGTCGCGGCAAGCGTCGTTGACCTTCCGGATGTCCTGGAAGTCGACGAGGATCCGTGGCCCGTAACGACTGGCGTGAACCAGGATCCGCTGGCCAGAGCGGCACCAGGACGTCTGTGGCGGCGCCGCGACGTCGAGTCGTCGAGTCGTCAGGCGGGCTGGACGGAGATGGTGCAGAGGCGCTTGGTGGCCCGGGTCAGGGCTACGTACAAGTCCCTTTCCCCCCAGGGGCGGGCCGTGCTGATCTCCTCGGGGTTCATAACGACGATCCCGTCGAATTCCAGGCCGCGCGCTTCGGATGCCGGCACGATGCGCGCGTGGTGCCCGATGCCCCGGGCCGTCAGCTCACTGACCCTGGTGTCCGCGCAGATCACTCCCAGAAGCTCGTCCGGATGTGCGGAGCTCTGGGCGCGGAGTTCCTGAACGACAGCAGTGAGTAGTCCGTCCGGAGGTGTGGTCACGGTGCGAGGGCTTTCACCGCTTCGTAGCGAGCGTGCGGGCTCCTGGTCCGGAGCGATCCGTAGGAGCAGGTCCCGAACGCTCTCCAGGATCTCCTGGGTGGTGCGGTAGCTGACGGTCAGGTTGTGCAGGTCGAACCGCTGTCCGACGTGGGGGCTCAGCGCTTCTTCCCAGTCGCGTGCTGTCGCGACCGGGCCCGCCTGGGCGAAGTCACCCACCAGCGTCATCGCCCTCGCCGGGCAGCGCCGGACGATCATCCGCCACTGCATGGCGGTCAGTTCCTGCGCCTCGTCCACGACGACGTGCCCGTACGTCCGCTCGGGTGGGCCGTCGAGCAGGCACGCCGCCTCGTCCAGCAACGGCACGTCGGCATCGGTCCACCGGTCGTCCTGACCGCGCAGCAGTAAGGACCGCTCCTGCACGGTCAGGCGGGGCAGGTACTCGGCGAGGGCACCGGGGTCCGTCAGGAGTGCCTTCACGAGGTCACCGGGTGCCAGCCGCGGCCACAGTACCTCGACCGCCCGTTCGACGCCGGCGTCGTCGAGGAGATCGGCCCGGATGGCGTCCAGGTCCAGCTCGTGTGCCGGACCCGAGTCGACCACACCTTCGGCCCGGCGCTGGGCGGCTCCCGTGAACCGGTCGAGGTCCATGCCCGTCATCCTGGCGGCATCGGCGTCGATCTGCTCCAGGAGGTCGCCCATGTCCCGTTGCACTGCGTTGGTGACGGCATCCACCAAGAGCTCCCCGAACACCTGACGTGCGGGATTGTGTCCCGGTGCGGCTGCCACCGCGGCGTCCCGTGCCGCTGCGACTTCCTCTCCGGACAGGCGGACCAGTTCCTGTCCGACCCGCACCGTGAAGTCACCGGCTGGGGCCTGGTGGGCGCGCATCAGGCCGGCCAGGGCGTCGGCGAGGTCGGCGCCGCCCTTGAGACGCGCCGTGTCAAACGGGTCCACCCCGTCGGTGGACACCGCGGCCAGTTCCCTGCAGGTCGCCAGGACGACGTCGTTCTCTCCGAGCGAGGGAAGGACCCGGGAGATGTAGTCGAGGAACCGGGTATTCGGGCCCACCACCAGGACACCTTCCTGCGCGGCGCGCGGGAACGCGTACAGGACGTAGGCCGCCCGGTGCAGGGCGACCACTGTCTTGCCGGTGCCAGGTCCGCCCTGCACCACGGTCACCCCGCGGTGGGCGGAGCGGACGATCGCGTCCTGTTCGGCCTGCAGCGTCGCGACGGCCGCCTGCATCCTGCCCGTACGCCGTGCCGACAGGGCCTCGGTCAACGGACCGTCCCCCACGACGTCCTCGTCGGTCGGGGCGCTCCCGTCCAGCAGTTCGTCGCTCACCGAGATGACCGTGCGCTCCGCCAGGCGCAGGTGCCGGCGCCGCCGCAGGTCCATCGGGTGGGCCGGTGTCGCCTCGTAGAAGGGCCGCGCCGCGTTCGCGCGCCAGTCCACGAGCAGGGGCAGGTCATCCTCCTCCGTATGCAGTCCGATCCGTCCGATGCGCAGGGCCGTGCCGTCCGTCCAGTCGATGCGCCCGAAGACCAGCCCCTTTTCTGCGCCCTCCAGCCGGCCGATCTCCTTGGCCAGACGCTCGGCGGCGATTTCTCTCTCGTACACCTCACCGGCGCTGCCCGCTGGGGCCTTCAGCACACTCGCCCGGTGTACGTGTGCCTCGGAAAGCCGCTCGGTGAGCAACTCGTACAAGGAGGACACATAATCCCGCTCCGAGTCAACCGCACGCACAGCGGGATCATTTGTTTTCGACAACAGTGGGCTCCTTCGATTCGAGCCACACCATACGGTCAAAATTCCTTGAAGGTAAGTCTTGACTTACCTTGTTAATCCATGCCCTTGCGGCTCAACCAATGATGATTGACTGTGCGGTCTATCTTGCATTTCGCCGTTCCGCATATTCCAAATTGTGCATACGATGCCTGCCGACCTTACGGGCCAGCCCCCTCCTGAATTCCGGGCGGCAGGTTTCCGGGACCGGGAAAAGGGTGCTCTACGGCATCCTCGGCAGGCCCCCCGGAGCGGGGCCTGCCCAGTCGGATCCACCCGGGCCAGAGCCGAACCGACGGCCGCTACGACGAACTGGACGCGTTGCCGGCACCGCACCGCCAGGTACCGGACGCCACCGCTCGGCTTGTCGGTGAGCTTCGGCATCGAAGCACGGTAGCGATATTGGAATGCCGCGAGACCGGTGACAGTGGATACTGCCTCACTGTGGAAATCATCACCGGCGAGCTGCAGCGCCTTCGATA
The DNA here is from genome assembly GCF_042669755.1 of Kitasatospora sp. NPDC057223. NCBI lineage: Bacteria > Bacillati > Actinomycetota > Actinomycetes > Kitasatosporales > Streptomycetaceae > Kitasatospora > Kitasatospora sp. NPDC057223. Next base: position 21,706 of record NZ_JBHUWW010000101.1, read on the forward strand.
CGGCCCCGGAGGGCAGGACGACCACCAACTACGTCCGTTTCTCGTCCGCGTCCGGTTCACTGCAGAGGATCCGACCCGGGTCATAGCCAACGCGAGAGCGGTCCTGACGCAGGTGGTCGTACAGGCCGACTGGCCGGCATTTGAGCTGTGGCCGCGTCTGCTGCCGCCTTGGTTCATCCAGCGGTGCGCGCCCGAGTTCCAGGAGCCGGAACATGGCGAGCCCTTCGATGCCGAGGCGTGGCAACGCCAGTGGCGGGCGATGACGCCGGAGCAGAGGGCGGCTGTCGATCAGGGACCGTGGACGCTCTCGGACTGGCTCTACTACTTCGACCCGACCGAGGAAGGGATGGGCGACGACCGCAGCTGGTGGTGGTGGGACGCGAGAGCAGATGAGTCAGGCAGCGGCTGGGTGCAGGTGGCCACCACCGGCTGGCCCTTCGGCAGCGGTTCACTGTCCTCGCTGATCGAGGCCAACGGCGGCGCGGATCTCGTTTACGGGCCTTGAGCAGCCACTCTCCAGGAGAACCCGCCGGATGGCTCGATTTCGCCCGCGACCCACCCGGCCCGAGCTCGCGGTGGGATCGTGACCGCCGTGACTGTCGAAACGACCACCGAACTGCCCCAATACCGCAGGGGCACACGCAACCTGACCACGGCTCAGCGCCTCATCTCCGAGATCCTCGCCGACCTGGCCGATGCCCTCTACGAGGACTCTCCGAAGATGACCCGCGAGGAGTCGGTGGAGACCGCGGCCCGTCTGCTGGGCGACCGCCCCACGGTGTTGCTCCGGCACGCGCAGGACCTCTGGGACGCCCACACGGACCTCACCTGGAACCAGGCGATGAACGGCGCCGCCATGCGGCTCGGCAACCTCCAGCCCCCACCCACCGGAATTCCGCGCGGCCTTCCACGCGGGTTCCGGATCGACGCGTTAGCACTGATCGGCGGCCCCGGCGGCAGCGGGCCCAGCCGACGGAGCGCCGGGCCTGACCGGGTAAACCCGGGACCCGATCCTCGGTTGCGCGTTGTCCGGCACGACCGGGAACCGACCTGCCCGCGGACGAGGCGAGTCGACGAGTTCACCAACTGCTTGCGGGCGGCACCGTAGACCCGCTCGGTGCCGCCCAGGCACTCTGGGCACGCTGATGACAGCGGCACACCGCCCGGGCCACGCTGGAGATTCGCGGGCCGGCTGCCCGGTAGCCGGCCTTCCGAGCACCAGGCAGCCGGGGTGCGCGGGACACGGCTGGCCGGAGGTCTGGCCCGCGGGACCGAAGCCACTGCGCCCGTCGGCGGTCCGGTCCTACCAGGTCGGCCCAACACGCCGTCGATAAGGAGCCGAGTTCCTCGTACCAGCAGCGACACCCCCCCGGCGAGCCGTCTGTCGTCCGGGCCGAGGTCGTCGTCACCGGCGAGGCGGCCGAGGCGATCACGGCCTTGGCCAAACTTCTGGGACATACCCCGGAGGAGCCCGCGATCGAGCACCCCGCCGGCGTCCTCCCGATCCAGACCGGCCCGAACAACCTGGACTGGCGCCTGTTCAACAGCGGTGAGCTGAACGCTCAGGAACTCAGCACCCCGCACCTCGGCCCGGAGGACCCCTTCCGGGACGGGTCCGAGGGGCGAGCGGCTCCCTCCTGGCCGTTACAGACACCTCGGTCCTGTACTCGGCCTTCGATCGTCGCGACCGCGACCACGCCGCCGCCCAACCGGTCCATGGGGGCCCTGTAGATCCTGGTGGCCTCCCCGATGGCCCTCGCCGAGCTCGACTACCTGCTCACCGCGAAGGTCAGCGAGCCGATCGCCATCGAGGCCGTGAAGCGACCCAACGCCCTCCCCCAGCTGGGCACCGGGCGGACCCCGGTCATCACCACCGATCTGCAGCGCCAGGAGAAGGAGCTGATGGTCCGCTACGAGGGGCACGCCATCGGCGTGACCGACATGATGAACGCCGAGCTCTGCTGGGAACTCCAAACACCGGTGATCCTGTCCCCGGACCGCCACTACAGCAACGTGATCGCCCCCGCCGACCGGGCGAGAAGCCGCCGGAGGTCCTGCTCGCCCGGACGTAGGAGCCTGCTGCGCGCCCGGCGTGGCCGACTCCGCTGAGCGGGCAGCCGCAGCCCAGAACTTGCGGCCCGTAGGGGTGCCCCGCCGGTCAGCGGGTCGAGCACGCCGGACCGCGCTTCGCGTGGCTTCCTACGGGTGTGGGCACACTTCACTTCCGCACCTCCCTCGGCGCGTGCCTGGCCGAGCGGTTCGAGCTGCGCCGCAACTGGCCCGCCCGATACCCGGTCACCGTCACCGCAGCCGTGGTCATGGCCGAGATCCTGCCCGAGCCCATGCGCGGAGATGGGTGCCGCACGGAAGTGCCGCGACGCGGCCCACACAGTGGGCCCCCGGGGCAAGGGCTGCTCGGGCCGCAGAGCAACGATCGGGCGTCGGCTGCCCTGGTCGTCGATGTCGTCCAGGACGGCGGTCAGGCCCTCGATGAGCTACTTGGTGCGCAGGTCGTCGAGCACTGCGGTCAGGCCCTGGGTGAGCATCTTGGTGCGGACACTGCCCAGGATCCTGGCCATGAAGAAGCCGCCGGGGCCGGTGAAGCCGGTGTGGTCGTAGATGAAGCGCGTCCCGGTGCCGCGTGCCTCTATCCGGTAGGCGACCTCGGTCACCGCCCCGCCGCCCTCGTCCTGCCACGAGTAGCGCAGCAGCGAGGGCTCGCACACCTCCAGCACCTCGCACACCACCACGCCGCTCCAGCCCGGCTTGGGCTTGGCGACGAACTTGAACCGGGTGCCGACCGTGGCCGCGAAGCCCTCCGGGCGCGCGCCGGCTCCGGTCGCGGTCCACAACGGGATCAGCTCCGGGTCGGTGACCGCGCGCCAGACCCGCTCCGGGGAGTGCGGGTAGTCGCGGACGATGTGGATCTCACTCATGGGACGCTCCTCAGCGACGTAGGTGGCCAGATGCTATTTTTACGGCAGCTGAAAATTTACTGTAGCAGAAAAAATATGGCGGCTGGACTATGCTTCGACCATGAGCATGCGCACTGTGGACTGGACGACCCTGCGCCCCCGGGCCCAGGAGCCCGCAGCCGAGGGCCTACGGGAGCGGAAGAAGCGGCTGATGCGTCAGCAACTGTCCGACACGGCAACCGAGATGTTCATGGAGCGGGGCTTCGACGCCGTCCGCGTCGCCGAGATCGCCGAGGCCTGCGGGGTGTCGGAAAAGACAGTCTTCAACTACTTCCCCACCAAGGAATCACTCGTCCTGGACCTGGGCGAGGCCACCCTGGAGTCCTTGCGCACGACGCTGGCCGATCCGGGACTGCCACCGGTCGAGGCGGCACGCACGATCCTCGCCCGGGAACTGCAGGGCCTGACGTCCTGGATCGCCGCCCAGGCCGACCCGATCCAGGCGAAAGCCGCGCTGGTGCGCTTCGGGATACTTATTCGCTCGGCCCCGTCCCTGCGCGCCTACCAGCGCGACATGGCCGACCGGCTGATCGCCGCGGCCACCGAGATCCTGGCCGAGCGCACCGGCATGAACCCGGACGACCCCGAACCCCAGATCGCCGCGACCGCCCTCCTGGGACTGTGGCCCGTCCAGTTCCAGGCCCTGCGCCGGCACCTCGGACGCGACCTCACTCCCGCCCAACTCCACCAAGCGATCACCGCCGACGTCGCACGCGCCGCCCGACTCATCGAGGCCGGACTGAACACGCTCGAACCCGCCACGGCATGACCCTCTCCCAGCATCGGGAACGCGGATTCGAAAACACGCACTGCCCTCCGAGACGACGACGCCCCCCAGGACTCCAGCCGGCTCCGGAACGGACCCAAAAGCCGAAGGGCCGGTAGGCAGTGAACCCACCCACCGGCCCCACGGGCGGCTCCGGAGCCGGCTGCGACCGGGGCTCACCACCGCTCCGTCCAAGGAGCTGGGCCTGCAGGTCGACGGTTGCGGTCAGCGGGCAGTCCGCAAGCCAGTCCCGTTCACGCAACACCCGCTGAGCATCACTGGCAGCCCGACCGGGCCCCCAGCGGGACGGCATTGCCACGCGCCACCGCGGCGGCTGTCGCCAGGAACCAGGACCGGGCTTACCCCGACCGGTCCTGTGCGGACGGGTCGGCGAGGTGCTGCTCGGCCACCCCGTCGGATGCCTTCACCACGACGGCAGTGATCGGGGTCAGCGGCGGGAGGCCAGGCCCCGGACGCGGGCGGCGGCGCGTCGGAGCAGGGCAGCCCCCAGATGAAGGGCCCGCGCGGGATCAACGCTCGGAGGTCATGGAGGCAAAGCCTTCCCGCAGCCCCGTAGCGAGTTCTGTTTCAGCCACGCCGAACAGGGAGATCAAATGTCCGCCCACGAGGCATTCAGGCGACCGCCAGAGAGAGTTTCAGCGTGTCCGCTCACACCAGACCCGTAGGCGCGTAGCTGGACAGGGAGGCACACCGGCTTGCACCACCACACCTCAAGGCCGCACGCCCTCAGCGCCGTAGCGAGCGCCGGGCGCATCACGGACTCGACGGATCCACGCAGGTTCCAGGCGGCCCGGCCAGAAACGGCGGCGAGACGCCAGCAGGGGTTCCAGCCGGAATCGGGGATGCCGGTGGTGTCGTCGTCGAAGTCCAGAGGCGGACAGGGGCGCAGGACGATACCCGGGTCGCCGCCACGCTCGGCGACGGGCAGGCCGGCGATGGCGGCGCTGCGCCGAAGGGCGGCGGTGATGTCAGGGTTGATGCCAGGGACGACGGGAGCGGGGCCCGTAGCGCGTAGCTGGGCGGGAAGGCGAGCTCGACTACAGGTGCGGAGCCGTGGCCGACCCGGATCGCCCACAGGGTGGAGCACTGCGCGGGGGGGCACCCGGGCCGAGAGGATCACGGGCAGGGCGTGCTGGACGGCGTGGACGACGAGCTGCTGCGCGCGGTGGGCAGGTACCTGGTGCCGTTCGGTGGCATCGGACCGAGCGCGTTGGTGAACCAGACCGGGAGGAGGCCAGTGCCGGCGACGGCAGTGCTGATGCGGGCACGGGTGATCTGTACGAGCTGGTCATACACTTCCTCGCCGGCCTCGGAGGCTTCGGCGAGGGTCTCGTCGAGGCCCTGGCCACGGTCGAGAACGGACCAGGTCCTGCGAACGTCACGTACACCGCAGCAGCGGTTGGTAAAGCCTGTGATTCTCATTCAGCATGCTGCTGCTGACATCAGCGAGGGCAGTCGTGCCCCTGCGCCCTGTGCCCCATCCACACCGCCACGTCAGCCACCCGCAGCGCACTGACCGTGTCCGGCAGACCGGCGATCTGCCGCAGCTCGAGCAACTGGCGGTGCAGTGCACCGTCGTCCTCGCGCAGCGCGGCGTGAAGGCCCAGCCAGAACGGGCGAGGGTGACCCAGAGCACAGCGCACCACCCTGTCGTAGACGGGTAGCAACTGCGGGCGCTTACGAGCCAAGACCTTCCCTGCGATCACCCAGCCAACGTCGTGCTGAGATTCGAGGAGGTTCCATGCCTGGTCGGCTGGCGACCCTGGGGCCAGATCGGACACATCGGCATCAGCCATGTCGATACCGGTGGGGATCGCGTGCAGCAGGCTGGCCAGCCGTGTGCCGAGGCCGCCTTCCAAGAGCTCGAGCGCGACGGGTACGGGGACAGTGACCGACAAGGTCTGCACCGCGATCAGGTCCTCGGCCATGATCCGGTCGGCGTACTCGGGCCGGTCTCCCCCGCCGCCCAGAAACTCGAACCGGCTCCCCGTGAACGGTGCAGCAGCAGGCACGAGGGCGGCTCCGTAGTAGCGGCGAAGATCAGCAACCGCACGCGGATCGGTGGTCCACGCACCCAGCCGTTCTGCCAGCAGATGTGGGGATGCAGGTGCGTGTGTCTTCGCTCGTCTCATGACCGTAGCCTGCCCTACGTTCGGCTTGGCTCGTCGACCTTCGTCAATACGCTGCTGGTTCAACGAACGGTTTGTTGGCGCTGGCTGTCCCCCGGCCCAGTTTGGTGCGCGATGAGCACCACCAGCATTGATCGTCCCGACGCGCGAGGAGCGTTGCCCGTTCTCGGGTGCGTGAACGGTGCAGCACCCCTGCGATGTCCAGGTCATAGTCGTGCAGGCAGCTGACTGCGTGTAGGAAGTGGCTCAAGGCCTCGCCCACGGCCCCCAGGTTCAGCGGGGCGGCAGCCAGCTGGGCCAGGGAAGGGCGAGGGGGAGGTCAGGCGCCAGGGGTAACCCGCGGATGGTGGGGCCTCAGGGGTGAGCGCGCCACCCTGCTGAGCACCGACGAGGCCCGCAACGTCCCCGCCCCCTACCCCGGACTCGCCACCATCGGCACCGACCCCAACGGCGTCCTGCTCCTCACCAACCTCCCGCAGAACGGCGTCCTGCTCCTGGACGGCGACGAACAGCAGGTCCGCGAAGTCGCCCGCGGCATCGCCATGGAAGCCGGCACCGCACTGTGGGCCGACCACATCGAGGTCATCACCTCAGGATTCGGCCTGGAACTGCAGCAACTCCTCCCCCAGTGCCGCGTCATGTTCGTCCCCCACCTCGCCGGCGCCACCGCCGACCTCGCACGCGTCCTCATCGAGGTCCACCAGGCGCAGCACGAGGGCGGCATCGAGCCGCTGCCGTGGATGGTCGTGTGCGCGGGCACCCCGTCGCCCGAGGAGCTGTACGAGTTCGCCGATGTACTGGGCAAGGTCCCGGCCGGCCAGCGGATCGCCGCGGTCATCCCGGCAGCCGGACCCGCCCGGGCCCTGTTCCCCGACGCGCAGGTGCTGGACGCCTCGCTGGTGACGCAGGCGCAGCCGCTGGAGGTGCTGGACGGTGAGGTCGTGCTCCAGCGCGTCACCGACGAGGCGTACCGGCAGCTGACCGCGACGCTGACGATCGCCGTCCAGCCGCCCGTCCCGGCCGAGGGCGTGTGGGGGCAGGTCCCCGACCCGGACGCCCCGCAGTTCGGCCCCTCCGCCCTGCACCGCCCCGGGCCCCCGGCGCACCTCTCGCTCCTGCCCTCCCCCGCCGGAGCGCCCGAACCCACGACAGGTGCAGAGACCGAACCGACCTCCAACCCTGCTCCCGACCCCGCTTCCCCTCCGGCCACGGCACCGGACTCCCTGCCGGTGCCCGCGCAGAACGCGCCGGACGCCGGTGCACCCGGCGACGCCTCGCAGCCTGTCGCGCCCGTCCGTGTGAAGGAGCGCCCCCGGGTGAGCATCGTCCGCGAGGGCGACATCCCGACCGGCCCCGCAGCTCCGCAGGTACAGGTGCTGGGCCCGCTGCGAATCACCGGCATCGACGACGCCCCCATCCAGCCGCGGCTCGTCCTGCTCGCGGCGCTGCTCGTCTTCAAGTCCGACCGGGACTACGGCGCCATCGCCAACCACATGGACCCCGTCAACCCGTGGACGCCCAGCACCATGGACACCCACATGTCCCGCCTGCGCCGGCGCCTCGGCGTCGACAGCACCGGCGTCCCCTACCTGCGGACCAAGCCCAAGGGCGTCGAGCAGTACTCCATCTCCGACGAGATCACCTGCGACTACGCCAACTTCGAGCACCTCGCCGAACGCGGACTCCCACGAGAGGCCGCCGGCGTCCTCGACCTCGAAGCCGCACTGCGCCTGGTCCGGGGACGGCCCTTCGGCGGAGCCGGAGCGCACACCTGGGCCGCGCCACTGGTACAGACGATGAAGACCAAGATCGTGAAGGTCGCCCACAGCGTCGCCTACCAGCGCATCCAGGACGAAGTCCTCGACATCGACGCGGCCCGGCACGCGATCAGCGTCGGCCTCGACGTGGAACCCGCCGCGGAGATCCTGTTCCGGGACTGGATGCGCATCGAGGTCAGGGCCGGCAACCACACCGGACTGCAGGAGGTCATCAAGCAGGTCCGGCAGATGGTCGTCGACATGGACTTCGACCACGTCGACGACAAGACGGAAGCCCTCATCCAGAAGCTCACCGCCACCAGCGCAGCGGCCAACCGCCGCTGACCCCTGCCACGGGGCCGGCCGGTACACCCGGCCGGGCCCGCGCGCTCCCGCCACCCGCCACCCACCACCCGCCACCCACCACCCGCCACCGCCCGTCATCCGCCCGGAGACCACCCCGTGCCCCACACCCTCGCCATCGCCCTCACCGCGGCCGCCGGACTCACCGCCGGCGCCTTCCTCGTGCGCCCCGCCGTCTTCGCCCACACCACCGACGAAGGCCTCCGCACTTCTTGCCCGACCTGCAACAACCCTCTGCTCCGCGCCGGAACCGCCCCCTACCTGCAACTGGTCCTCCACCGACGCTGCGCACGGTGCGCTGCGCGGCCGGCTGTCGCGGTGCTCGGCGCCACCGCATCCGGCCCGGCCGTGGCCGGGGACGCCCGCCCGGGCGCTGTCGGTCCGCTGCCGCTGGTGCCCGAGGCGCTGACCGCGCTCGCCCTGGCCGGGGTCGTGGCGGGCGGCGCCGACGGCTGGCTGCTGGCGGCGCAGCTGTGGCTGGCCCTGGTGGGGAGCGCCCTGGTGCTGATCGACCTGGCGGTGAAGCGGCTGCCGGATCTCCTCACGGCGGCCGCCGCGATCGGCGCGGCCGCTCTGCTGGGCGCGGCGGCGGTCGCGGGCGGCGAGTGGGCGGCACTGGGGCGCGCGGCGGCGGCCGCCGCGGTGGTGGGTGCGGTGTTCGTGCTGCTCGCGCTGTTCGCCGGGCTGGGCCTGGGGGACGTGAAGGTCGCGCCGACACTGGCCGGGCTGCTCGGCTGGCACAGCTGGACGGCCGTGTACTGGGGCATCGCCGCCGGCTTCCTGCTCGCCCTCCTGCACGGCGTGGTGCTGATGCTCGCCGGACAGCGGCGCGGGACCGACATCGCGTTCGGCCCCGCGCTCCTGATCGGCGCCGTCGCGGCGTCGGTCACCATCGGCTGAGCGGCGGAGGAACCGGCCTCGGGACTGGTGAGCTCGCATGTCACTGTGTCGCGTATTCGTGAGTCACACCCGAGCTTTCGTCACATTGCGTGACGGCTATGCCGCCCCTGCATGACGTAGCGAGCGGCAGGTCCTGCCGTCTCGTGGCAGAGATGCCGGTCGCCGGAGCACTGCACGGAACGGATGGCGACAGCGAAGAGTCCCGAATTGAGTGGCGCTCCACGTCGTAGCCGTATGCTGCGGCACACTCCAGCACTGCTGCCGGCTTCCCGACAGCTGGACACCCGGCTCTAGCCTGAGTACAGCCGAGGACGCGGGCCTGGGGGCTGCGAATCATAGCGAAGTCCTCTACGGTATCGGGTAGTTCAGGACTGCTCGGCTTCCTGAAAGCCGATCTGACCTGCCAGTGCGTCGTACTTGTACCAGTCCGTGAGTGCGGCCCCCCGGACTCGCTTCACGAACTCGGTCCAGGCCGGGTGGCCGTGGAGCTGAGGGGCCTGCGTCCACAAGAGCGCCGCGAGTTCGGGCATCTTCGCCGCCTCCCGGCACTGCGGGTTCTCGGCCCAGGCGGTCAGAATGTCCTCCAGTTGCTCGGGCTGGATGAAACGGGCGACGGGAATCACGGTCCCCTCGGTGAGCTCCTCGGCGCTGCGGTAGCTGCCAGCCTCGATCAAGATCTCCGCCACGACGCCAGCGAAGTAGGCGCAGGGGTACGACCTGACGAGCAAAGACTTGACGCTCGGGTCGAGTTTGGCAAACGCTCCGGACAGGGCAGGGATGCGGGCCCGGACCGCGTCGAACCTGACCAGGGCGACCGCGATCACGTTCGCCATGGACACCTTCGAGGCGGAGATCGGCATCTGCTCGACGTAACTGTTGATCTGCTGGCACACCGTCGCGTCTAGCGCTTCCGTGAACACGTCGAACGCGCCCAGGCGGCCGATTCCATTGAGCTGCTGCTCAACGGACAACTCGTTGAACTTGCTCATCACCTTGGCGACGGTCTCCCGCACGGCGTCGCGGTCGTGCTGGGCGAAGGCGACCAAGCAGAGCGCATGCCGGTTGGCGGCCACCTCCGCGGAGATTCCGCTGTCTTCGGGTACCGCCAGTTCGAGCATGGCGTGCTTGGCCGCGGTGCCCACGATCAGCTTCCACGCACTGGACTTCACCCGCTGGGCGAACATCTGCACCAGATAGTCGGCGTTGCCGACGAAGGAGCGGTCACCCACGTGGGCGATGTACCGGTCGAACGCCTTGCGGCCCTGAGTGGGCGGGTGCACCAGCAGGGCGTCCAGCGCGGACACGAGGTGGGCCCGCGCGTACTCGCCGCTCGGGACGAACACGTCCCCGAGCGGGCGCAGGGAGGGGTGCGCGCATAGGTTACGGTCCTGCTGCAGGCGCTCCAGCTGCCGGTGCTCGATGAAGTCAACGAGCTCCAAGTCGAGCGCGTTCTGCAGGAGCCCGCTCTCCACCTGTTGCATCGTCTTGACCGCTTCGGCATCGGCCTTGCTGCGGGCCGACTCGATCTTCCTGACCACCCCGGCGGCCGTACCGTCGCCGTCCTCGGCGAGCTGGTAGAGCTTGTGGATGATGTCGGCGCAGACTGCGGTCCAGGTGGCCACGATGGCGGCCCGGGGGGTGCCGGTGCTGTGGCACCGGTAGGCGTCCGCGACCAGCGGCCGGACCTCCTGGTGCCAGACTCGGGTGATGCGCTCTTCCAGGTTCAGCACCAGCTGCTCGCCGTTCTGTCGGGGCCCGCACGGTGCGGGCCTGCCCAGCGGGCAGCCGGGCGTGGAGTTCTCGTTGTCCTATGTATAGAGGGCGGACGCCCTGGCGGGTGCCAGGTTTCCGACAGCGCCCACTGGCCCTTCGGATACTGGTGGGCTCGCGCCTTCAACTGCCGTGGGTTCCCCAAGGAGTCCAGCCCGCTGGTGCCCGGGTGTGGTCGCCTGCGGCGTATCGGCCCCTGGTTCCGCCGTTCTCTCGGAGGAGTCGGCTGGTGGTCTTGCCGTGGTAGCCGAGGGCGTCCGCGACGACGGGGGCGGGAAGTTCGAGGAGCTGCTGTCGGAGGGCGGCGCCGCGGGCAGCGGCGACCGGGATGCCGACGATCTCGCCCAGGAGCGCGGACAGGTGGTCGGGGCGGGCTGGCTGGCCGGCCCGGCGGCCGGGGAAGAGCCAGCGCGATGCCTGGTTGGTGGCGGTGTTCATGTTCCCGCGGTCCGCGATGTACGCGAGCAGCAGGGCTGCGACCGGTGAGGGGATGGGTGAGGCGGGCTCCCCAAGCCGGAGAACCACCGGCTCGTCGGCAGCCGGCCTGTTCCACACGGACGACTCGACCGGATGTTCCGGTGCTCGGGGGTGCGGCCGGGCCGCAC
>NZ_JBHUWW010000102.1:0-32839 GCF_042669755.1 Kitasatospora sp. NPDC057223
GCGCACCGCCGAGGGCGGTGCGCCCCTTCCGGCCGTCTGCGCATCCGGGGGCTCCCGGGCGGCGCCGTTGCCGGACAAGGGATCTGACGGTCTATCGTTTCTGCTATGCCCACTGCCGAGCTGATCCGTATCGTCTCCCGCTCCTCCCCCATGGCGCTCGCCCAGGTGGAGCGCGTCCGGGCCGAACTGGCCGCCCTGCATCCCGGGATCAGGACGGAGGTCGTTCCCGTCACCACCTCCGGGGACCGCTGGATGGGCGACCTCGCCCTGCTCGGCGGCAAGGGCGCCTTCACCAAGGAGGTCGACGCCGCGCTGCTCGCGGGCGACGCCGACCTCGCCGTGCACTGCGTCAAGGACGTCCCGGCCGACCGGCCGCTCCCGGCGGGCACCGTCTTCGCCGGCTTCCTGAAGCGCGACGACATCCGCGACGCCGTGATCCACCAGGGCGGCCTCACCCTGGACGAGCTGCCCGCCGGCGCCCGGATCGGCACCTCGTCCGTCCGCCGCCGGGCCCAACTCGCCGTCACCCACCCGCACCTGGAGTGCGTCCCGATGCGCGGCAACGCCAACCGGCGGCTGGAGAAGCTGGCCGCAGGCGAGGCCGACGCGCTGCTGCTGGCGGTCTCCGGGCTGGAGCGGATCGGCCGCCGCGAGCTGATCACCGAGATCCTGCCGGTGGAGACGATGTGCCCGCCGATCGGCGCCGGTGTCCTCGGCCTGCAGTGCCGCGAGGACGACAGCATCACCATCGACGCCGTCGCCGGGCTCGGCGACGCCGGCACCTGGCGCGAGACCACCGCCGAGCGGATGTTCCTGCACGTCCTCCAGGGCCACTGCAACAGCCCGATCGCCGGCTACGCCAAGGCCGAGCGCGACGGCCGGCTGTCGCTGCGGGCCCGGGTGTTCTCGCCGGACGGCAAGACCGTCCTGGACGCCCACGAGTGGGCCGGCCCGCTCGACCCGGCCACCCTCGGCACGTCCGTCGCCGTCGCGCTGCTGCGCCAGGGCGCCCGCGAGCTGATCGACACCATCCCGCACTGAGCCCCGCCGTGCCCGACCACCCACCGGAGACCCCCGTGCCCCTGCGCGACGAGACGATCGGCGACTTCCTGGACCAGCTCGCGGACAGGGTGCCCGCGCCGGGCGGGGGAGCGTCCGCCGCCCTGCACGCCGCCCAGGCGGCGGCCCTGCTGAGCATGGTCGCCCGCTACAGCACCGGGGAGAAGTACGCCGCCCACGCCGCCGTGATCGAGCGGATCACCGCCGAGAGCGACGGCCTGCGGGCCCGTGCGCTGCAACTCGCGGACGAGGACGCGGCGGCCTTCACCGCCGTCACCGACGCCTACCGGCTGCCCGGCGGCACCGAGGACGACAAGGCCGCCCGGTCGGCCGCCATCGCCGCCGCGCTGACCGGGGCCGCGCGCCCGCCCGCCGAGGTCGTCGGCGTCGCCCGGGTGCTGGTCGCCCTCGCCGAGGAACTGCTGCCGGTCGGCAACCGCAACGTCGTCACGGACGTGGCCGCCGCCGCCGAGGCCGCCCGCGCGGCCGCCACCACGGCCCGGGTGAACATCGAGATCAACCTCGGCGGCATCCGGGACGAGGACGCCCGCGCCGCGCTCGCCGCCGACGCGGCCCGCGTCGACGAGGTCGCCGCGCGCGCCGAGCAGGTCACCGCCGCCGTCCGCAAGGAGATCAGCCGTTGAGCGCGCTCAGCCTGTCCGGCCGGGACCTCGCCGCCGCCGTCCGCACCGAGGCCGCCGCCCGCGCCGCCGCGCTGACCGCCGCCGGGACATCGCCGAGGCTGGCCGTGGTGATCGCCACCGCCGACGAGTCCAGCGCCTGGTACGTCCGCTCGATCGCCAAGGCCGCCGCCACGGCCGGCATCACCTGCGACCTCGTCGAGCTCGGCCCGGACGCGGCGGCGGACACCATCCGCGCCACGCTGGCCCGGCTGAGCGCCGACGACACCGTGCACGGCATCATCCTGCAGACCCCGCTGCCGGCCGGCGCCGCCCTGGAGGACCTCGCCTCCGCCATCGCCTTCGAGAAGGACGTCGACGGCGCCAACCCGCTCTCCCTGGGCCGCCTCGCCAGCGGGCTCCCGGCCTTCGCCCCGGCGACCGCCGAGGCCGTGCTGGCGATCCTCGACCACCACGAGGTCGACCTCTCCGGCCGCCTGGTCGCCGTCGTCGGCCGCTCCACCGTGGTCGGCAAACCCGCCGCCCACCTGCTGCTGAACCGCGACGCCACCGTCGTCGTCTGCCACTCCCGCACGGCGGACCTGGCAGCCGTCACCTCCGCCGCCGACATCCTGGTCGCCGCGGTCGGCCGCCCCGGCCTGATCACCGCCGAGCACGTCGGACGCGGCGCCGTCGTGGTCGACGTCGGCACCAACCCCACCGAGGACGGCGGCCTGACCGGGGACGTCGACGCCGCCTCCGTCGCCGACCGAGCCGGCGCCCTGACCCCCGTCCCCGGCGGCGTCGGGCCGGTCACCACCGCCCTGCTGCTCCGGCACACGGTGCAGGCGGCGGGCGGCTGAACCACCCGGGGCCGGGACGGGGCCGCCCGCCTCAGGGGGCGATCGGCAGCTGCCGCTTGTGCTCGGTGAGGCGGTAGCGGCCGACGATGGCGGTGAAGGCGGCGTCGCCGACCGGCTTGCCCTCCAGGAAGTCGTCGATGTCGTCGTAGGTGACGCCGAGCGCGTCCTCGTCGGGCTTGCCGGGAGCCAGCGTCTCCAGGTCGGCGGTCGGGGTCTTCCAGATCAGCTCGGACGGGGCGCCGAGGGCCTGCGAGACGGCCCGCACCCGCCGCTTGGTGAGGCCGGTGAGCGGCACCAGGTCGGCCGCGCCGTCGCCGAACTTGGTGAAGAAGCCGGAGACCGCCTCGGCGGCGTGGTCGGTGCCCACCACCAGGCCGTCGTGCGCGCCCGCCACCGCGTACTGGGCGACCATGCGCTGGCGGGCCTTGATGTTGCCGTGCGTGAAGTCCTGGTGGTGCGCGTCGCGGAAGACCGTGTCGCCGGCCAGCACCGCGTCCAGGGCGGCGTCGCTGGCGGCCTTCACGTCGACGGTCAGCACCCGGTCGGCCCGGATGAACTCCAGCGCCAGCTGCGCGTCCTTCTCGTCGGCCTGGACGCCGTACGGCAGCCGCATCGCGAAGAAGGTCGCCTCCTGCCCGGTGGCACGGACCCGCTCGACGGCGAGCTGGCAGAGCCGGCCCGCGGTCGTGGAGTCCACCCCGCCGCTGATGCCCAGGACGAGTGAGCGCAGGCCGGTGGAGGTCAGGCGGCCGGCGAGGAAGGCCACCCGGCGCTCGATCTCCTGCTCCGCGTCGAACGACGGGCTCACCTCGAGCTCGCGGGCGATCTCCTGCTGCAGGGTGATGGGCGCCAGGTCGGTCACGGTTGCTCCTCGGTCTCGTCCGGGGTCGGGGTCGGGGTCGGCACGCGCCGCCCGGCCGGGGCCGCGGGTGCGTGCGGGGGGACGGAAGAACTCTAGAGGTACGGGCTCCCGCCCCCTGCGGCAGCGTGAGGTCCGCGGCTCAGGCCGCGAACCCCAGGGCGAGGGCGCCGACCACCGGCGCCGCGTACACCAGCGGGAACGCGATGTGGGAGTACCGGCGCGCCCGCGCCACGGTGAGGACGGCCCCGGCGAAGTACAGCACCAGCCCGGCGCCGGCCAGTACGCCGACGACCGGTACGGCCAGGCCGGCCAGCAGGCCCGCCGCGCCCGCCGCCTTCGCGGTGCCGAGCCAGACCCACCAGGCCCGGGGGACGCCGTACTCGGCCAACGGCTCGACGGTCCACCGGGCACCGAGGAAGACGGAACCGGCGGAGAACCCCGCCAGCGCGGCGGCGAGGACGGTGACGACGACGTAGGCGGTGGACATCAGAGGTGCTCCCATCGGAAGGGTGCCGGTGCGGGCCGCGCCGGCCGGGCCCTGCGGCCCTCACCGTCATGACCCGCCGCACCGGGCCGGTGTGACAGCGGACGGGCACGGAATCTCCCGTGCGCGCCGTCCGTGCGGCGGAACACACTGCGGGCATGGACGGACTGTCGAGTGAGCTGCTGGGGTTCCCGCCCGACGCGCGGGTGCTGATCGTCAACTGCGACGACCAGCTGCCGCCCGGCCTCAGTGAGTGGGCCGTCCACCCGGGCACCGGAGCCGCAGAGTCCCGTGACCTCGACGACGGTTGGCGCGTCCGGCGCACGGACCACGAGTTCCTGACGGCGCCGCAGACGCGTGAGTTGTTCGAGAGCGAAGGCATCGTGGTCACCGACTACCGGGGCATGCAGGACGCCTGGTCCAGGTGAGGGCCGGCGGCGTGGTGCGGCGGCGGCGAGTACCTCCGTTCGCCGCCCACGAAGGGTCGGGCGAAACCCGTCGACAGCGAGCCGGAGGGGCACGCTCAGGTCGGTCGCTCCCGGCCGACGTCATTCCCGCGGATCCCGTTTCCTGGCGGGGCTGCGCGAGGGGCCTGCCAGGGTGCCCCGGAAATGACGGACAGGCTCCTGCGGAAAAGCAATTGACGGATTGTCGGAAGAATTCAGAAATGCCTGACGCCCCGTATTATGCAAATGGCTCCGAACCTTTCGGTCCGGAGCCATTCCCATAAACCCGGCCGGGCGCCTCTACTTGGCAGTTACGTCGCCCAGCCTGAACAACGAGTCCCAGTATGCCCGCTCCGCAGGCCGATGCCCAGTTCTTCCGCCGTTCGTGGCGGTTGGCGGGCCATCCCGGAGTGGGTGGGTGGGGCCAGGAGGCCGTGATGTCAGGCGTGTTGGCAGTGGACGATCGGGGCGTGCAGGGCGGGGAGGGGGCGCGCGAAGGTGGCGGTGCTCCAGTCGGTCGGGACCCTTCGCTGCGGGGGACGTCGGTGGCGCACGCCTTCCGGACGTCGCTGGCGTGGCGGTGGACGGCGGGTATGCCCAAGGCGTTGTCCGGGGGGTTCCTGAAGATCCTGCACAGCCTGCACTCGCTGGCGAACGAGGACGGCGTGCTGCGGTTCCGGCGCAGCGGTGACGGCATCCCGCTGGGGCAGATCGCGCTCGGGGCGATGTGCGACGTGAAGGACGCCCGGCGGTACCTGCGGGCGGCGATCGCGGCGGGGTTGGTGCGGGTGGTCGGGGAGATCCAGCGGGGTTTCGCGGTGGTGTACGCGCTGGTGGTGCCGGGGTGGGAGCCGGACTGGGCGGCGGCTGTCGAGTCCCTGGTGGAGTCGCGGCGTGAGCGGCCCGAGGGGCGGGAGCGGCCGGACTGGATGGGGGGACGGACCCCCGGGGTGGGGAGGGGGGCGGACCCCCGGGGAGGTGAGGGGGACGGACCCCCGCACACCCAGGATGTCTCCCACGGTGTTTCCCAGGTGGAGCTTCCCGTCGTTGATCACGTACAGGCCCCCCGCGCGCGGGCGCGCGTGACGCGCGAGGCTGCCGGGGCCGGGGAGCGTGCGCGGCAGTGGCGGGAGTTCACGGGGGCGCTGCCCGTGGACCTGCGGCCGGCCGCCGTCGGGCTGCCGGTGCGGCATCCGTCCCGGCTGGCGGCGGTCGCCGCGATGGCGGAACACCGGTTCGAACCGGCTGAGTTGGGCGGTCGCGCCGGGGGCGGCCCGTACCGGGCCGACGTCGACCCGCAGGCCGTCCTGGTCGCCCGGCTGGACAGGGTGCTCACCGAGCCACCGGCCCGCACCGGCCGGACCGCCACCCGGGCGGCCGCCCAGGCAGCGGCCCGGGCGGCGGTGCGGGAGAGCCGGTGGGCCGCCGCCCCGGCCCGGCCGGCGGCGCCCGGCCTGCCGGCCCAGCGGGAGCGTCCGGGCAGCCGTGGCGGGGCGGCCACCGGCGCCGCCGGCCGGGCCGAAACGGGTGCGGACTGCGGACTTGCTGTGGATGGCTGGGAGTTCCCTGGGGGATCGGTCAACCGCCGATGAGGATCACGGCCGGGTCAGGGCAAAGCGGGGCGGTTCTGTAGGGAGATGTCCGGTTTTCCGGGCTCAGCCATCTCCCAGGTGCGCCTCAGGACTCCGCAAGAGCCCCGGGCGAGGCTTGCTCCCATGAAGGTGCTCCCGCGACGGCGTGGTGCCGTCCTCGTCAACTCCGCACTCGGCGTGGCCCTCCTGGGCGGCGCCGTCCTGGTGTACACCACCTTGGACAGCGGTACCAGCGTGGCGGCCGGCAAGGCCCAGGTACGTACGGCAACGGTGGCGAAGGGCACGGTCCTGGCCACGGTGTCCGGAACAGGCACACTCGCCTCTCCCACCGATGCCGCTCAGGATTTCCTCACCGGAGGAAAGCTCACCGCCGTGAAGGTGGCGGTCGGCGACACGGTGACCAAGGGGGAGGTGCTGGCGACCGTCGACACGACGGCCGCCCAACAACAGGTGGACGCCGCCCAGTCGGCGCTCACGGCCGCGAAGGCCAACCTGACGAAGGCCAAGGCCGGCGTCACGACCACGACCACCAGTCAGATCCCCGGCAGTTCCTCGGGCAGCTCCGGCTCCAACGGGTCGGCGGAATCGGGCGGTTCCAGGAGCGGTGGCGCCACCGCCGCCGCGACCACCCCGGTGCCGCAGACCACCACCGTCACCACCACCAAGGTGGACGACGCGGCGGTCGCCCAGGCCCAGCAGCAGGTCGACACCGCGACGACCACGCTCACCAACGCCCAGACGGCGCTGGCCGGTACGACGCTCACCGCCTCGGTGGACGGCACGGTGGCCTCGGTCGCGAACAAGACCGGCGACACCGTCTCCGGCAGCGGCGGCTCGTCCACCAGCTCCACCGGTGCCAAGACCACCGGTACGACCACCACCTCCTCGTCGGCGCCGAGCGGTTTCATCGTGCTCACCAACCCGACCGGCATGCAGGTCACCGCGTCGTTCTCCGAGCTGGACTCGCTGAAGCTGAAGAAGGGCGAGGCGGCCACCGTCACGCTCAACGCGCAGTCCGACACCAAGCTCAACGCGACCGTCCTGTCGGTCAGTTCGCTGCCGACCAGCGGCTCCAGCGGCGCGGTGCAGTACGGCGCGACGCTGCAGATCACCAGTGACACCAGCAAGCTGCGGACGGGCCTCAGCGCCACCGTCTCGGTCGTCACCGGTGAGGCGGACAACGCGCTGTCGCTGCCCACCGCCGCGCTGTCCGGGACGGGCACCAGCCGTACCGCCACCGTGGTGGCGGAGGACGGCACCACCTCCCGGGTCAGCGTCACCGTCGGTGTGGAGGGTGACACCACCGTCCAGGTCACCGAGGGGCTCAAGGAGGGCGACAAGGTCGAGCTGACCACGACCACCACCGGGGGCTCCGGCAACGGCTTCCCGGCGGGCAACTTCCCCGGTACCACCGGCCAGGGCGGTGCCGCCATCCCCGGCGGAACCGGTGGTGGCGCGGCCGGTGCAGGCCGGACCGGTGGCCGGTGAGGACGAAACGCCAGATCACCTCCGGAGGGCGGACGGACTCCGCTCCCCCGCCGGTGATCCAGATCCGCCGGGTCACCAAGTCGTACGGCTTCGGCGACGCCACCGTGCACGCCCTGCACGGCCCGTCCGACCCGGTGACGGGTGAGCCGCTCGGCGTCGACCTGGACATCGAGCAGGGCGACTTCGTCGCGGTGATGGGCAGTTCGGGCTCCGGCAAGTCCACGTTGATGAACATCCTCGGCTGCCTCGACGTCCCCACCGCCGGCCGCTACCTGCTGGACGGCACCGACGTCGGCCACCTGGACGAGCAGCAGCTCTCGCTCGTCCGCAACCGCAAGATCGGCTTCATCTTCCAGTCGTTCAACCTGGTGCCCCGCACCACGGCCCTGGCACAGGTGGAACTGCCGCTCGCCTACGCGGGCGTGCGCTCCGCCGAGCGCCGGCGCCGGGCGCTCGCCGCGCTCTCGCTGGTCGGCCTCGCCGACCGGTCCGGGCACAAGCCGAACGAGCTGTCCGGCGGCCAGCAGCAGCGCGTGGCGGTCGCCCGTGCGCTGGTCACCGCGCCCGCGATGCTGCTCGCCGACGAACCGACCGGAAACCTGGACAGCCGCTCGACGGAGGAGGTGCTCGGCATCATCGACGGTCTCAACGCCATCGGCCGCACCGTCGTGCTGATCACCCACGAGGACGAGGTCGCCGCCCACGCCAAGCGGGTCATCCGGCTGATGGACGGGGCGATCGTCTCCGACGTCCGGCAGGGCCCGGTGGACGGGCCGCCCCCGGCCGTCGTCCGCCGCGAACTGGTCGGAGGCCGGCCGTGATCCTCTGGCAGATGCTCCGCTTCGCCATCGGCGGCCTGGCCGCCAACAAGGTGCGCTCCGCCCTCACCATGCTCGGCGTGCTGATCGGCGTCGCCTCGGTGATCCTGCTGCTCGCCGTCGGCAACGGCTCGTCCGTCGCGGTGAAGGACTCGATCACGGCGCTGGGCACCAACTCGCTGACGGTGTCCTCGGGCGCCTCCTTCGGCGGCTCGCGCACCGCGACCACCACCAAGAAGCTCACCGTCGAGGACGCCAAGGCGCTGGCCACCTCCACCGAGGCGCCCGACATCAAGTCCGTCGCACCGGTGGTCACCACCAGCGGCACGGCCCTGTACGGCGACATCTCGTACAGTCCGGGCTCGATCGTCGGCACCTACCCGGCGTACTTCGAGACCTCCAACCTGAAGATCGAGCACGGCGACTACTTCAGCAACGACGACGTGCTCAACTCCCGCAAGGTCGCCGTGCTCGGCGCGACGACGGCCAAGCAGCTGTTCGACACCGCCGACCCGATCGGCAAGCAGGTCGTCATCGGCGGCACGCCGTTCACCGTCACCGGCGTGCTGAAGACCAAGGGCAGTACCGGGTTCAGCGACCCGGACGACGTGGTGATCGCCCCGCTGCCGACCGTGCAGAACGCCTTCACCGGCTTCGGATCGGTCAGCCAGATCCTGGTGCAGGCCACCTCGGCGGAGACCACCACCGCCGCGCAGGCCGAGATCACCCAGGTCCTGATGGGCACCCACGCCCTCAAGGACGCCACCAAGCTCGACTTCCGGATCAGCAACCAGACCTCGCTGCTGACCGCCCGGGAGAGCACCGGCAAGACGTTCACCGTGCTGCTCGGCGCCGTGGCGGCGATCTCGCTGCTGGTCGGCGGGATCGGCATCACCAACATCATGCTGGTCACCGTCACCGAGCGGACCAGGGAGATCGGCATCCGGAAGGCGCTCGGCGCGCCCAAGGGCGTCATCCTCGGGCAGTTCCTCACCGAGTCGACCCTGCTCTCCGTCCTCGGTGCCGGGCTCGGGGTGCTCGCCGGGCTGGCCGGCTCGCACTTCAGCATCGTCGGCATCAAGCCCGTGGTGATCCCGGAGTCGGTGCTCGCCGCGTTCGGCATCGCCGTCGCCATCGGGCTGTTCTTCGGCAGCTACCCCGCCAACCGGGCCGCCTCGCTGCGTCCCATCGACGCCCTCCGACACGAGTGACCCAGGAGTCCTGACCGCCATGAGCGACGACAACCACGCCCTGGTGGCGCGCACCGAGCAGAACAGCCCGGCCGCCCAGGTCGAGCTGCTCGGCACCCCGCCCGACGCGCGCGACATCACCGCCGAACTGGCCGCGCCGCCGCGCCGCAAGCTGCCCTGGCTGAGCCTCGCCCTGGCCGGCGGGGTGCTCGCCGCGGCGGCGTTCAGCGGCGGCGTCTGGTACCAGCAGAACCACGGCACCACCAAGCAGGCGGCGCCCGGCGGCAACCAGCAGCGGACGGGCGGCCTGGCCGGCGCCCCCGGCGGGTACGGGGGCCAGGCCGCGGCGGGAGCGGCCGGCGGCTACGGCGGCGCGGCGGCCGGTACCGGCACCCGCCGGGGCACGGGCCAGGCCGGCGGCACGGGCCAGGCGGCCGGCGGGGCGGGCGCGCCGGCCGGCGGCACCACCGGCCAGGCGGCCGGCGGGGGCTTCACCCGGGGCACCGTCAAGGTCGTCGACGGCACCACCGTCTACCTCACCGACGCCGCCGGGAACACCATCAAGGTGACCACCGGCGACTCCACCAAGGTGCAGCTCAACAAGGAGGGCAAGGTCGGCGACCTCCAGCCCGGCCAGAGCGTCACCGTCGTCGGCACCCCGGACGCCTCCGGGGGCTACGCCGCCAGCCAGCTCGTCGAGGGCGCGGCGGCGGCCGGCGGGTTCGGCACCGCCGCGAGGAGCTCGTCCGGCGGCTGACCCCGCGGCCACCGGACGTACCGGGCCCGGCCGGCAGACAGCCGGCCGGGCCCGTCACTGCCCGGATCCGGCGTCCCGGCTGCCGGGCCCGGTTAGTCTGGTTAATCCAACATTCATCAACAGTGCATAGCCTCGACAGGGCTATGGTCCGAACAGCGTCATCGCTCGCATCACCCGGGCGACCGGCAACCCGTACCACCGGCAACCCGTACGACCAGGAGGCGGAACCACCGTGCAAGGGATCGTCTCGACACCGGGCGCCGCGGCGACCGCAGGCACCGCCGCCGGTGAAGCCTTCCTCCTCGTCGTCGACGACGAACCGAACATCCGCGAGCTGCTCTCCGCCTCGCTGCGGTTCTCCGGTTTCCGGGTCTCCTCCGCCGCGACCGGCCACGAGGCGCTCGCCGCCGTCGCCGCCGAACGCCCCGACCTGATCGTCCTCGACGTGATGCTCCCCGACCTCGACGGCTTCACCGTCGTCGAGCGGCTGCGCGAGCAGACCAGGCGCGGCCAGATCGCCGGGCCCGTGCACTCCGGGGACCACCTGCCGGTGCTGTTCCTCACGGCCAAGGACGGCGTCGGCGACAAGGTGCAGGGCCTGGCCGTCGGCGCGGACGACTACGTCACCAAGCCGTTCAGCCTGGAGGAGCTGATAGCCCGGATCCGCGCCATCCTGCGCCGGGCCGGCGGCCCCGCCGAGGACGGCCGGCTCGTCGTCGCCGATCTCACCCTCGACCCGATCGCCCACGAGGTGACCCGCGCCGGGATCCCGGTCTCGCTCTCCCCGACCGAGTTCAAGCTGCTGCACTACCTGCTCGCCAACGTCGGCCGGGTGGTCTCCAAGGCCCAGATCCTCGACCACGTCTGGGCGTACGACTTCGGCGGCGACCTCTCCATCGTCGAGTCGTACATCTCCTACCTGCGCCGCAAGCTCGACTCCGGCCCCGCGCACGGGCCCAAGCTGATCCACACCGTCCGCGGCATCGGCTACGCCCTGCGCCGCCCGCCGCAGAACTGACCACCGGATGCGACGGCCGTCCCTGGAGCGCCTGTCCCTGCGGGCCCGGCTGCTCCTCCTCTCCCTCGTCCTGGTCACCACCGGCCTCGCGGTCAGCGACGCCGTCGTCCTCGGCACCGTCCGCCACCAGCTCGAAGAGCGGATGGACGAGCAGCTGCTGCGCTTCGCCGAGCCGATGTCGCACCGCGCCGCCACCCGCCAGAGCGCCGGCGAGCGGCCGGGCGACCGGAACCAGCCGTCGGCGCTGTCCGGCAAGCGGGCCCTGCAGTACCTGACGACCCTGCCCAGCCAGTACGTCGTCCAGTACCTCTCCGCCGACGGCAAGGTCCAGCAGGTCCTGCGCCAGCCGATCGCCGACAGCGACCCGGCGCCGCAGCTCGGCCGCCTCGACCTGGCGGCCACCGACCCGGACACCGCCTTCGACCTGCCGGACGGCCGAGGCCACGGCACCTGGCGGGTCCTCGTCCTGCCGCTCCAGCGCCAGAACACCGCGGGCCCGTACGCCGCCCCCAGCTCCTCCTACGTGCTGGTCGCCGTCTCCCGCGACGAGATCGACGTCACCGTCGGGCGGCTGCGGGCGGCGTTCCTCGCGATCGGCGGGGTCGTCCTGGTGCTGATCGCGGGCCTCGGCTTCTTCGCCGTCCGGGCCGGACTGCGGCAGCTGCGCGGCATCGAGCGGGGCGCCGCCCGGATCGCCTCCGGCGAGCTCTCGCACCGGATGCCGGAACTCTCCGCCCGCACCGAGGTCGGCCGGCTGTCGGCCGCACTCAACGGGATGCTCACCCAGATCGAGGCGGCGTTCGCGGCCCGCGCCGAGTCCGAGGCCCGGATGCGCCGCTTCGTCGCCGACGCCTCGCACGAACTCCGCACGCCGCTGGCCGGCATCCGCGGCTTCGCCGAGCTGTACCGGATGGGCGCCCTGGCGACCCCCGCCGACGTCACCCGCACCATGGGCCGGATCGAGAACGAGGCCATCCGGATGGGCACCATGGTCGAGGACCTCCTCGTCCTCGCCCGCCTCGACGAGGAACGCCCCCTCGACCTCGCCCCGATGGACCTGCGCACCCTCGCCGCCGACGCGCTGCACGACCTGACCGCCCTCGACCCCTCCCGGCCCGTCGCCCTCACCGGCCCCGCCGGCCACGGCGCCCCCGGCGCCGCCCCCGTCCTCGGCGACGAGGCCCGCCTGCGCCAGGTGGTCACGAACCTGGTCGGCAACGCCGTCAAGCACACCCCGCCCGGCACCCCCGTCCGGATCGGCGTCGGCACCGCCCACGGCGACTGCCTGCTGGAGGTCGCCGACTCCGGCCCGGGCCTCACCCGCGCCGAGGCCGAACGCGTCTTCGACCGCTTCTACCGCGTCGACGCCTCCCGCAGCCGCCACGACGGCGGCGGCGCCGGCCTCGGCCTCGCCATCGCCACCGCCCTCACCCACGCCCACGGCGGCACCCTCACCCTCGCCAGCACCCCGGGCGACGGCGCCGTCTTCCGGATGGAGATCCCCCGCCAGCGGTGACCACCCGATCGGGTGAGGCCGCTGCGTTCCCCCGCTGGCGCTGCTGATCGTGTGCGAGCGTGCAGCCACGGCTTGTGTCACATCGGGCCCAGTGCTCAGACTGGACGGGAAGAGGGGTGTCTCAATGTTCGCGCTCGCACTTGAGGAGACCGTCGTGGACCTGGACCAGGCGCTGTGGCAGGTGTGGACGGCCATGGACGTGCCGCAGGGTTTCCGGGCGGAGATCATCGAGGGGGCCATCGAGATGTCACCCACCGGCGGAAGCCGTCACTTCACCGTGAACAGGAGGCTGGCCCACTCCCTGTACGACCATCTGCGGGGAAGCGGCTACAGCCCTGGGCAGGACGGCAACGTCATCCACGGTCTCAAGGTCCTCATCCCGGACGTCTTCGTCGCTCCCGACGACCTGGCAGAGATCGAGCACCCCGACGGCCTCGGCGTTCTCGCCTCCGGCGTCGCCCTGGTCGTGGAGACCGTCTCGCCCGGCAGCGAGAGCCGCAAGCGTGACCTCGTCCGCAAGCACCGTGCCTACGCCACGGCGGGCATCCCGGTCTACGTGATCATCGACGACTTCGACGAGGGCGGCTCGGTCACCGTCCTCTCCGGCCCCGACACCGTCCGGGGCAGCTATGCCCGTTCGGTCCGGACGCCCTACGGCGAGGACGCGATCGTCCCCGAGGGGCCGGCCAAGGGCTTCGTCATCGACGCGGCCGTCACCGGCGAACTGCTCTGAGCCGGCCGCTCTGAGCCGGCCGCTCCGGGCAGGCCGCACCCGCCTGCCTCAGCGACGCGCTGACCGGCTGTCAAGCGCCTGATCGTCCAAAACGCCCCCGGCCCGTGACCGGCTGCCGATTGTGGGCCGCGTCGTGACTTGCGCACACTGACCGGGACAGCGGGGCGGCGCCGGAGAACCCGAGCGCGCCCCCGTCCGCCCGGTGCGCCCGTCCGTCCGCGACGGCTGGACCGGTACCGGGTACCCCCCTTGCTGCGTGGCCATAAGTATGATGGATACTGCCCTTGTGAATGTATTCACGTTCACAAGCGGACAAGCTTGCGTGGCAACGTGATGCTCTGTCGCTATAGATGAAATTTGTCCGCTATCTGATGTATTGAGTCGCTGGCCGGAGAGAGGGCGAAGTGGACCTAGCAGTCGCTCACGAGACCATCGCGCGATGGCAGTTCGGCATCACCACCGTCTACCACTACCTCTTCGTACCGCTGACGATCAGCCTCGCCTCGATCGTCGCCGGGCTGGAGACCGCCTGGGTGCGGACCGGCAAGGAGAAGTACTTCCACGCCACCAAGTTCTGGGGCAAGCTCTTCCTGATCAACATCGCGATGGGCGTGGTCACCGGCATCGTGCAGGAGTTCCAGTTCGGGATGAACTGGTCCGACTACTCCCGCTTCGTCGGGGACGTCTTCGGTGCGCCGCTCGCGATGGAGGCGCTGATCGCCTTCTTCTTCGAGTCGACGTTCATCGGGCTGTGGATCTTCGGCTGGGACAAGCTGCCGAAGAAGCTGCACTGCGCCTGCATGTGGATGGTCGCCATCGGCACCTCCCTCTCCGCCTACTTCATCCTGGCCGCGAACTCCTGGATGCAGCACCCGGTCGGCTACGAGATCAACCCGGCCACCGGCAAGGCGCAGCTCAACGACATCGCGCGGGTCCTGTTCCAGGACACCTCCGTGGTCGTCGTCCTGCACACGCTGACCGCCGCCTTCCTCACCGGCGCGGCGTTCGTGGTCGGCATCGCCTCCTTCCACCTCTGGAAGACCAAGCGCCGGCCGGAGGGCGCCGACCCGAAGCGGACGGCCGCGATGCGCACCTCGCTGCGGCTCGGCCTCGTCCTCGCCGTGGTCTTCGGCCTGGGCACCGCCCTCACCGGCGACTCCCTCGCCAAGGTGATGTTCAAGCAGCAGCCGATGAAGATGGCCGCCGCCGAGGCGCTCTGGGACACCCAGGCGCCGGCGCCGTTCTCGATCTTCGCGGTCGGCAACGTCAACGCGGGCCACAACTCGGTCGAGCTGGAGATCCCGGCCGCGCTGTCCTTCCTGGCGAACAGCGACTTCACCTCGGCGGTGCCGG
Source organism: Kitasatospora sp. NPDC057223 (assembly GCF_042669755.1). Taxonomy (NCBI): domain Bacteria; kingdom Bacillati; phylum Actinomycetota; class Actinomycetes; order Kitasatosporales; family Streptomycetaceae; genus Kitasatospora; species Kitasatospora sp. NPDC057223. The sequence continues at coordinate 14,800 of NZ_JBHUWW010000102.1, forward strand.
GCATCAACGACACCGCCGCCGAGGAGGCCGCCAAGTACGGCGGCGAGCCGACCGACTACATCCCGAACATCTTCGTGACGTACTGGGGCTTCCGCCTCATGATCGGCTTCGGGATGACGTCCTTCCTGGCCGGTCTGGTCGGCCTCTGGACGACCCGCAGAAAGCTCTTCCTCGCGCCGGAGCACCGCACCGGCGACGACGAAGTCCCCAAGCTGATGCTGACCCGCAACCGGGAGCTCGGGACGTTCCTCACCAAGTGGAGCTGGCGGATCGGCATCCTCACCATGGGCTTCCCGCTGATCGCCAACAGCTTCGGCTGGATCTTCACCGAGATGGGCCGTCAGCCCTGGGCGGTCTTCGGGCTGATGCGGACGGCCGACGCCGTCTCGCCGAACGTCAGCGTCACGACCCAGGTGATCGCCCTCAGCACCTTCACCCTGCTGTACGCGATCCTCGCCGTCATCGAGGTGAAGCTGATGGTCAAGTACGCCAAGGCCGGCCCGGACACCGCCGAGCAGCCCCCGGCGAAGGACCCCACCCTGCGCGGGCCGTCCTCCGACGAGGACGCCGACAAGCCACTCGCCTTCGCCTACTGAGCACTGGGGACCGAGAGACCATGCAACTCCACGACGTCTGGTTCATCCTCATCGCCGTCCTGTGGATCGGCTACTTCTTCCTCGAAGGCTTCGACTTCGGCATCGGCGTGCTCACCAAGCTGCTCGCCCGGGGCACCGCCGAGCGCCGGGTCCTGATCAACACCATCGGGCCGGTCTGGGACGGCAACGAGGTGTGGCTGCTCACCGCGGGCGGAGCCACCTTCGCGGCCTTCCCGGACTGGTACGCCACGCTCTTCAGCGGCTTCTACATCCCGCTGCTGGTGATCCTGGTCTGCCTGATCGTGCGCGGGGTCGCCTTCGAGTACCGGCACAAGCGCACCGAGGAGCGCTGGCAGCGCAACTGGGAGCACGCGATCTTCTGGACGTCGCTGATCCCGGCCTTCCTCTGGGGCGTCGCCTTCGCCAACATCGTGCACGGCGTCGACATCGACCAGCAGAAGAACTACACGGGCACCCTGTGGGACCTGCTCAACCCGTACGCCATTCTCGGCGGCCTGGTGACGCTGTTCCTGTTCACCTTCCACGGTGCCGTGTTCGCCGCGCTGAAGACGGTCGGCGACATCCGCGCCCGGGCCAGGACGATGGCCCTCCAGCTCGGACTGGCCACCGCCGTGCTGGCCCTGGTCTTCCTGATCTGGACCCAGGCCGACAGCGGCGACGGCTGGAGCCTGGCGGCCATGGTGGTCGCCGTCCTCGCCCTGGTCGGCGCCCTGATCGCCAACCAGCTCGCCCGCGAGGGGTGGGCGTTCGGCCTCTCGGGGCTGACGATCGTGGCGGCCGTCGGGATGCTCTTCCTGGCCCTGTTCCCGGACGTGATGCCCTCCACGCTGAACCCGGAGTGGAGCCTGACCGTCAGCAACGCCTCGTCCTCCGCCTACACGCTCAAGCTGATGACCATCGTCGCCGCGATCTGCACGCCCGTCGTGATCATCTACCAGGGCTGGACGTACTGGGTGTTCCGCAAGCGGATCGGCGTCCAGCACATCCCCGGCCACGACCCGGCCGCCGCGCTCGACCCGCACTGACGTCGAGAGGCCGCCGCCGTGAAACCCGTGGACCCGCGCCTGCTGGCGTACGCCCGCACCACCCGTGCCTTCCTCGCCGGATCCGTGATCCTCGGCGGGGCGGGCGCGGTGCTGGTGGTCGCGCAGGCGAGCCTGGTCGCCGAGATCGTCGTCCGCTCCTTCCAGCAGCGGGAGGGCCTGGACGCGTTGACCGGGCCGCTGCTGCTGCTCGCCCTCACCGCCGCCGGCCGTGCGCTCGTCGCCTGGCTCACCGAGCTCACCGCGCACCGCTCGGTGGCCCGGGTGAAGTCCACCCTGCGGCGCCGGCTGCTCGACCACGCCACCGCCCTCGGCCCGTCCTACCTGGCCGGGCGGCGGACCGGTGAGCTGACCACCCTCGCCACCCGCGGCATCGACGCCCTCGACGACTACTTCGCCCGCTACCTCCCGCAACTGGCGCTGGCCGTCGTCGTCCCGGTGGTCGTCCTGCTGCGGATCGTCGGCGCCGACCCGGAGTCCGCCGCGATCATCGCCGGCACGCTCCCGCTCATCCCGCTCTTCATGGCGCTCATCGGCATGGCGACGCAGTCCCGGATGGACCGTCAGTGGGCCGGCCTCTCCCGGCTCTCCCACCACTTCCTGGACGTCGTCGCCGGCCTGCCGACCCTCAAGGTCTTCAACCGGGCCAAGGCCCAGGCCGAGACGATCTCGCGGATCACCGCCGACTACCGCCGTGCCACCCTGCGGACCCTGCGGATCGCCTTCGTCTCCTCCTTCGCGCTGGAGCTGCTCTCCACCCTCTCCGTCGCCCTGGTCGCCGTCACCATCGGCTTCCGGCTGGTCAACGGCACGCTCGACCTCGAAACCGGCCTGCTGATCCTGATCCTCGCCCCGGAGGTCTACTTCCCGATCCGGCAGGTCGGCGCGCTCTACCACTCCAGCGTCGAGGGACTCACCGCCGCCGACGAGATCTTCCAGGTCCTGGAGACCCCGCTCCCGGCCGGCGGCAGCACCCCGGCCCCCGCCCTGACCGGCGCCACCATCACCCTCACCGGCCTCACCGTCCGGCACCCCGGCCGCAGCACCCCCGCCCTCCAGGGCGCCGGCCTCACCCTCACCCCCGGCACCACCACCGCCCTGACCGGGCCGAGCGGCGCGGGCAAGAGCACCCTCCTCTCCGTCCTCCTCGGCCTCACCACCCCGGACGCCGGCACCGTCACCATCACCACCCCGGACGGCACCCGCCACCACCTCGCGGACCTCGACCGGACGGGCTGGCACCGGCAGATCGCCTGGGTCCCCCAGCACCCGCACCTGTTCGCGGGCACCGTCGCCGACAACGTCCGCCTGAACACCCCGGACGCCACCGGCGAGGACGTCCGCACCGCCCTCGCCGCCGCCCACGCCCTGGACTTCGTCACCCGCCTCCCCCGCGGCATCGACACCCACCTCGGCGAGGGCGGCACCGGCCTCTCCGCGGGCCAGCGCCAGCGCCTGGCCCTGGCCCGCGCCCTGCTCGCCACCGACCGCCCCCTGGTCCTCCTCGACGAGCCCACCGCCAACCTGGACGGCGAGAGCGAGGCCGCCATCGTCGCCGCCGTCCACACCCTGGCAGCCGACCCCACCCGCACCGTCCTCCTGATCGCCCACCGCCCCGCCCTCCTGGCCGCCGCCACCCACCGCCACCACCTGACCGCCCCCACCACAACCCCCAAAACCCCCACCACCCCCACAACCCCCACCACCCCCACCATCCCCACCATCCCCACCACCCCCACCATCCCCACCATCCCCCTTCTCCCCACCACCCCCCTTCCCCCCACCCGCGAGAGGGTCGCGCTGCGCGAGGGGGCGGCGGACGGGGTGGGTACGGAGGGGGGCGTGGTGCGCGATTATCGGACTGCCAACGGTGAGAACCCGGCACCTGAGGGTCGGCAGTCCGATAATCGTGCAGCCCCCCGCAGTACCCACCCCGGGAGCCGACCCCGCAACCACCCACCCGAGAGCAACACCCCACCCCAGAGCAACACCCCCGGAGCCCCCCGCCTCACCCTCGCCACCACCCTCGGCGCCGCCGCCCTCCTCTCCGCCGTAGCCCTCATGGCCACCTCCGGCTACCTCATCTCGTACGCCTCCGAGATGCCCCCCGTCCTCTACCTGATGATGGCCGTCACCGCCGTCCGCGCCTTCGGCATCGGCCGCAGCGTCCTCCGGTACGCCGAGCGGCTGGTCTCCCACGACGCGGTGCTGCGCAGCCTCGGCGTTCTCCGTACCGCCGTCTACCGCCGGCTGGAGCAGCTGGCCCCCGCCGGACTGCCCGCCTACCGCCGGGGCGACCTGCTGTCGCGCCTGGTCGCGGACGTCGACGCGATCCAGGACCACTACCTGCGCTGGCGGATCCCGGCGGCCGTCGCGGTCACCGTCTCGGTGGTGTCCTCCGTCGGGCTGGGGCTGTTCCTCCCCGCCGCGGGGGCGATCCTCGCCGTCGGCCTGCTGCTGGCGGGTGCGGCCGTCCCCGCGCTGTCGGTCCGGTTGTCCGGCCGGACGGAACGCCGGCAGGCCCCGGCGCGGGGCGAGCTGGCGAACACCGTCGTCGACACCTTCACCGGCACCGCCGAGCTCACCGTCTCCGGCGCGCTGCCCGCCCGCCTCGCCGCCGTCCGCGCCGCCGACGCCACCCTCACCGCGCTGGCCGCCCGGTCCGCCGCGACCACCGCGCTCGGCGCGGGGCTGATCGCCCTGCTCACCGGCCTCACCGTGACGGCGGCCGCCGCCGCCGGTGTCCACGGAGTCACCACCGGCGCCCTCGCCCCCGTCTGCCTCGCCGTCGTCGTGCTGACGCCGCTCGCCGTGTTCGAGGCGGTCGCCGGGATGCCGCTCGCCGTCCAGGCCCGTGAGCGGAGCAGGGCGGCGCGCGCCCGGCTCGCCGAGGTCCTGGACGCCGAGCCGCCCGTCACCGAACCCGCCGCCGCGACGCCCCTGCCCGCCGAACCGCTTCCGCTCGCCGTCCGGGGGCTGGGCGCCCGGTACCCGGGCCAGGAGGGGGAGGCGATCTCCGACGTCACGCTCGACCTCGGCCCCGGCCGGCGGATCGCCGTCGTGGGCCCGTCCGGCTCGGGCAAGACCACCCTCGCGCACACCCTGCTGCGCTTCCTGGACCGCACGACCGGCACCGTCACGCTCGCCGCCGGTCGTCCACAGGCTGTGGACAGTGAAATGCTCGCCTCCGACGACGTCCGCCTCGTCATCGGCCTGTGCGCCCAGGACGCCCACGTCTTCGACAGCTCCCTGCGGGAGAACCTGCGTCTCGCCCTCCCCGGCGCCACCGACGCCGAACTGCGCGCGGCCCTGCACGGCGCCCGCCTGCTCGACTGGGTCGACACCCTGCCGGGCGGCCTGGACACCATGGTCGGCGAGCACGGCAGCCGGTTGTCGGGCGGCCAGCGCCAGCGCCTCGCGCTGGCCCGCGCCCTGCTCGCCGACTTCCCGGTACTGCTGCTGGACGAGCCCGCCGAGCACCTCGACCTGCCCACCGCCGACGCCCTCACCGCCGACCTGCTGGCCGCCACGGCGGGCCGCACCACCCTCCTGATCACCCACCGCCTGGCCGGACTGGCCGCCCCGGGGGCCGTCGACGAGATCCTCGTCCTGGCGGAGGGCCGGATCCTCGAACGCGGAACCTGGGCCGCCCTGACCGCCGCCCCGGACGGTCACCTGGCCGCGATGTGGCAGCGCGAACAGCAGGCGGACGGCCTGCTCGCGGTGTGACCGGTCCGGACGACACGTCGGCGCCGGTCAGTCGTAAGAAATCCACACAAACTACGCTCGACTCATGGAGCCCACGCCCCCGCCGACCCCCGCCCCAACCCCCGCCCCGACCCCGACCCACGCCCCCACCCCTAACTCCTCTCCGGCCGCCACCCCGAACCCCTCTCCCACCCCCGCCCCGCCCCCCGCCCCGATGCGGGTGCCCGAGATCGCCTCGCTCGGCCTGGACACGCTGGTCACCGAGGTCGCCGAGCGGCTCCAGTCGGCGGCGGCCGTCACGGACCGGATGCAGCGGTTGCTGGAGGCCGTCGTCTCGGTCGGAGCCGGGCTGGACCTGCACGCCACGCTGCAGCGGATCGCCTCCGGCGCGGCGGAGCTGGTGGACGCCCAGTACGCGGCGCTCGGGGTGGTGGCTCCCACCGGGCAGGGGCTGACGGACTTCATCCACGTCGGGATCGACGAGGAGACGGCCGCCAGGATCGGCGACCTGCCGGCCGGCCGGGGCATCCTCGGGGCACTGATCGACCGGCCGGAGCCGCTGCGGCTCACCGACCTGGCGGCCGATCCCCGCTCGGCCGGGTTCCCGCCGCACCACCCGCCGATGACCTCGTTCCTCGGCGAGCCGATCCGGGTCCGCGGCGAGGTGTTCGGCAACCTCTACCTGACCGAGAAGAAGGGCGGCGGCGCCTTCACCCCGGAGGACGAGCAGGTGGTGCACGCGTTGGCGGCCGCCGCCGGTGTCGCGATCGAGAACTCCCGCCTGTACGAGGCGGGGCGGCGCCGTGAGCGGTGGATCGCCGGGGCGTCGGCGGTGACCACGGCACTGCTCTCCACCGATGAGGCGCAGGTGGCGCTGACGGTCGCGGCGGAGCAGGTCCGCGAACTGGCGGGGGCGGCGCTCGGGATGATCCTGCTGCCGACGGGGGACGGGCAGATGCGGGTCTCGCACGCCTCCGGTGAGGCCGCCGAGTTCGTCACGGGGGAGCTGCTGCCGCCGAGTTCGTTCGCGGCCCGGCTGCTGGAGGGGGAGAGCGTCTATCTGGAGGACATGTCCGAGGACCCGACCGTGGTGATCCGGCTGGCCCGCACGTTCGGGCCGTCGATGGCGGTGCCGATGGTGGCGGCGGGGCGGGTGCTGGGGGCGCTGTGCGTGTGGCGGCGCCGGGGCGCGCAGCCGTTCACCGGCTCGGAGAAGGAGCTGGCGCAGAACTTCGCCTCGCAGGCCGCGCTGGCCCTGCGGCTGGCGGAGGGCCAGCGCGACCAGCAGCGCCTCGCGGTGTTCCAGGACCGCGACCGGATCGCCCGGGACCTGCACGACCTGGTGATCCAGCGGCTGTTCGCGACCGGCATGATGCTGGAGAGCGCGGCCCGCCGGGCGATCGTGCCCGAGGTGACGGCGGGGATCGGCCGTGCGGTGGACGAGCTGGACGCGACCATCCAGGAGGTCCGCACCACCATCTACGCCCTGCAGCACGACGACCACGGCGACGAACCGGACACCCTGCGGACCCGGGTGCTGCGGGAGGCCAGCCAGGCTGCGTCGGCCCTGGGCTTCAAGCCCTCGGTGTCGTTCACCGGGCCGGTGGAGAGCCTGGTCGGTGAGAAGGCCGGTCGTCAACTCCTCGCCGCACTGCGCGAGATGCTGTCCAATGCGGCCCGGCACGCGCGGGCGTCCCGGGTCCGGGTGGAGGTCGACGCGACCGCGCACCTGGACGACGAGGGCCGCCCGGGGGCGGACGATTCCGGCCTGGACGATCCGCAGTTGCTGGAGCCGGTCGGGCGGCCGGGGGTGCTGCTCACCGTCACGGACGACGGGGTGGGCATCCCCGAGGGCGGGCGCCGCAGCGGGCTGCGGAATCTGACCCGCCGGGCCGAGGCGCTGGGCGGGGACGCCTGGTACGAGCCCGGGCCGTACGGCAAGGGCACGATGGTGCGCTGGACGGCCCGGCTCTGAAGCCGGAGGGCCTGGCCCGGAAGCCGGACGACCCGGCTCCGAGGATGGTCCGTACAAGGTCTTGATGTGCTCTTGGTGAAAGTTTAACGAGGGAGAACTTCCCGACCAACGGAGCAAGTTGTGCCTTGCTTCCCTTCCTGTGTGCTCGTGTGCACACATAGTTTTAACCCGTCTCACTTATCGGACGGGGGGAGCAGTGGACGCGTCGGGCCGTGGCCGCGCCGCACCAACAGGGCTGAGCCGGGGGGGATTTCGGACCGAGCGGGCGACCGACGGCCGGTACCGGTGGCAGTTGAAGGCACCCAATGGCCGGCTGGTCGCTGTTTCGCCGGCCGCGTACGGGACGCCCGGCGAGGCCGAGCAGGCATTCGAGAGCTTACGGGGATCCGCGTCCGAACTGGTTGCCCGGATCACCCACGTCCGGGACGGCATCGGCTGGATCTGGGTCGTCCCCGGCAGCCGGGGCCTGCCGGAGATCCGTTCCAGCCGGCCGTACGAACGGTATGCGACCTGCCAGAACGCCTTCCGGAGGTTCGTGGTGCTGCTGGCCAAACTGGACGAGGCCACCGCAGCGCCGTCCCAACCACAGTCGGAAGAGAGACAGTTGAGACCCTCCGATGTCCGCTTCGACGCCCGCTGAACCGCGTGGTCCGCGCCTGCTGACCGTCCGCGGAGCGGAGCGCGGGGTCGGCTGGGCACTGCGGGCCGCCAACGGCCGACAGCTCGCCGTCGGCGTCCGGATGTATCGTGCTGAGGACGAACTGTCCGCCGCGATAAGACAGTTGATCATCGAGCGGGCGGTGCTGCGCTGTACGGTCGCGCAGTCCGACAGCAGACTCTGGGTCTGGACGGCCTACCTCCCGCCGCGCAGCACCCGGCAGAACGCCGGCGACGCCGAGCCGATCGCCCGCAGTGCCCGCGGCTACCTGCGCCGCGACCAGTGCCAGGGCGGCGTCGACAGCTTCCTGGCCGGCCTCCAGCAGCTCGGCCTGGAGCGAAGACGGGCCGGGCGGGACGACCGGTGGCCATGGTGAAGCGGAGGTTTCCGGCAGACTCCCGAACCGCCACCGCGAGAAGAACGTCGACGGCGAACCGTGCCCCCGACAGGCATCCACAGCACCGCTCCTGACCTGCGTGGACGGCCGGACTCCGGTTGCCGGCCCCGAGGCCCGGCCCGGCCGGCCGCCCCTTCCGGGGGCGGAGCGGGCCGGACAGGATCAGGTCTGCCGGAGCGACCGCCGCGGACGCGGGCTCCGGTCCCGGGCCCCAATCCAGGTCCTGGGTAAGCGATGTACGTCTCTCCCACCGGAGGAACAAGAACATGCGCAAGACCGCTGCCAAGCTGCTCACCGCCGCCGCCCTCGCGACCTCGCTCGTCACCATCGCGAGCGGCACCGCGCTGGCCGACCCGACCGTTGTGCCGGGTACCGCCGACATCGTGGGCGTCGGCTCGGACACCACGCAGACCGTTCTGAACCAGTTCTCGACCGACTACAACGCCTACCTGACCGGCCTGGGCGACACCACGTCCCCGCGCCTGTACAGCTTCGACGCCACGGGCTCGACGACCATCGTCGCCAAGACCGGCACCACCGCGATCAACCGCCCGAACGGGTCCGGCGCCGGCATCAGCACGCTGGAGCAGACCTCGCCGGTCGCCCCGATCGACTTCGCCCGTTCCTCGCGCGCCCCGCAGACCGGCGACCAGACGACGGACATCTTCGTCTCCTTCGCCAAGGACGCGGTGACCTGGTCGGCCACGGCCACCAGCAACGCCCCGGCCAACCTCACCACGGCGAACCTCAAGGGCATCTACGACGGCACCTACCTGACCTGGGGTGCCGTCCCCGGCTACACCGGCTCGGCCCCGGCCGCCGTCATCAAGCCGTACCTGCCGCCGACCACCTCCGGCACCCGCTCCTTCTTCCTGAAGGCGATCGGCGTCACCGCCGTGGGCACGAACGTCGTCACCGGTCCCGAGGAGAACGAGGGCACCAACACCGCCCTCAACGACCCGAACGTGATCTTCCCGTACTCGGTCGGCCACTACATCGGCCAGGTCTACGGCGGTCACAGCAGCGGCACCGACGCGGCCGGTGTGCTGGGCCTGCGCAACATCAACGGCCTGGCCCCGGTCACCGCCGGCCACACCATCAACCCGACGTTCGCCAACCCCGTCTACGGCCGCACCCTGTACAACGTGGTCCGTAACGCCGAGTGGACCGCCGCCACCGTCAAGGGCACCGCCCTGCGCAACATCTTCGGCACCAGCGGCTGGATCTGCACCAACGCCACCGCCCAGGCCGACATCACCGGCTACGGCTTCCTGACCATCGGTGGCTGCGGCAGCACCACGCACATCTGATCCTGAGTGACCCAAGGCGGCCGGGGGCACTGCGCCCCCGGCCGCCGACCGTGCCGGTAGGACGTTCGTGAGCTCCGAACGTGGCGATCAAGCCGTACCTGCCGAGGGCCAGTTCCGGTACCGGGGAGTTCTTCCTGAACGCGATCGGCGTGCCGGCCCCGAGCCCCGCCGTCGTCACCACCCTGCAGGGGAACGAGGACAGTGGACGGCGTCCGACGCCCACGGCCGCGCCCTGCGCGACATCTTCGGCCCGACCGGCTGGATCTGTACGACCAGCGCCGCCACCGCCGGCATCACCGGCTACGGCTTCCTGCGCCTTCCGGGCGCCGCCTGCGGATCCGGCTCGCACTCCTGACAGCCTGCCGCCGCCCCCTTGACCGGCCGCTGGTCGTCTCCAGCGGCCATGCGCCACCCCGCACGCCCGCACATTCATCCAAGGAGAACAGCATGACCCGCACCAGCGTCCGCCTCGCCGCCACCGCCGCCACCGCGCTCCTCGCCGTCTCCGGCCTCAGCGGCGCGGCTGCCGCCGACACGGCCCCGGCCACCGTGGCGACCGGCAGCGTCGTGGTCCACGAGAGCACCTCCTTCATCCAGCAGACGGCGGCTGCCGGTGTCGTGGTGGTTCCGCTCCCCTCCGGTACGCCGGCCTACGACAGCGCTGCGGGCTTCTCGGCCACCTTCCCGGTCACCGGCGGCAACGCCAACCTGCAGGCGTACTACGACCGGATCGAGCTCGGCGGCGGTCTGCTGTTCGTCAACCTGAACACCGGCAAGACCGCGATCTTCAAGCAGCTCGCCTTCCAGGCCGACTCCTGGCGGCTCACCGGTGTTCCGCTGGGCGGTACCGAGCCGGTCGCGCTGCTCGACCCCGCCGGTGACAACCAGATCAGCCGGACCGGCACCACCCAGACCCTGGAGGCCGCTGACCTCAAGGTGGACGCGGCCGGCGCGCAGTACGTCGACAGCAAGCTGAACACCACGTTCTTCCAGGGCGGCCAGTCCATCGGCTCGCTCTCGATCAGCTTCACCCCGGCCGGCTGAACAACGCCGCCGGCAGCCCCTGGTGGCTGCTTCGCAGTGCGGGCCCACGCGTCGACTCGCGTGGGCCCGTACCGCTGTTTCCAGCAACTTGCTTGAAAAGTGAGCGTGTTGTGGCCTCGTACACCCTGTCGACCGGATCCGGCCATGTCCGGATGGCCGAATAGGTACGCACCGAGACCGTTGGTCCGTCATCACAACTGTCCATCACCCGCGCAGGGTTGCTGCGCACTCGCACGGAGGTGCCCGCCATGAGAGTCCGCCTGCCCGACCCGAGACATCAGGGGTGGTGGCGGAGGAGGGTGCCTGCGCTGGCGCTCGCCTGGGCCGTGGTGGCCACGCTGTCGGTGCTGCCGCTCGGCTTCGGGCCGGCCACCGAGGCACGGGCGGAGTCGGGCGTGACGGTGGAGGGTCCGGAGGTCTGGGACCCGGTCAACGGGGTCTACGGGGCGAAGGGCCGTGTCTCGGTCTCGCGGGGCAAGAACCTCACCAACGAGGTCGTCCAGGTCTCCTGGAGCGGATTCACGCCGACTGTCAACTGGGACGGCACGCCTGCGGCATCCGCCCCGGAGTTCAACCAGGCCGTGATGTACGCGGTGCGGATCTACCAGTGCAAGGGAACCGATCCCGGGCCGACCGACTGCTACGGCAACACGATGTACGGAGGCGAGGCGGCCCTCGGCTTCGAGCAGCCGACCCGTCCGCCGGGCACGACCACTCCCGACTTCCCCTCCAACCACCGGATCGCGGTGACCGGCCCGGACGGCTCCGGTACGTCGAGCTTCGAGATCTGGACGTCTCGGCAGAGCACCTCGCTGGGTTGTGACGCGACCCATCCGTGTTCGATCGTGGTGGAGCCGAACTACGGCGGGGATCCCCTCGACTGGCTCAACCGGCGCGGGGGTCGGGCGGACTGCGCCGACCACTCGCTGGACATGGACTTCGAGACGGACAACTCCACGGACATCGTCTACACGGGTCGCGCCAACCCGCTCACCAACAACCAGACCGGCGAGCAGTGTGCCTGGAGCCACCGTGCCGTCGTCCCGATGGAGTTCGCCCCGACGGCGGACGACTGCAAGTCCGCTCACGCCGACTTCACCGCGGCCGGCCTGGAGATGGCGAACCGTGCCGTGCAGCAGTGGCGGGCCGGTTTCTGCCAGGGCGCCGCGCCGCTCAACCTGCAGTACGGCTACGCCGGCGGTGAACCGCAGGCGCGGGCGGACTTCCTCGGCAGCACGGGAGCGGACATCGCGCTGACGGCCCGGCCGGACCAGTCGCCGGCTCCACGGCCCTACGTCTACACGCCGTTGACCAACACCGGTATCTCGGTGGCCTTCACGGTGGACGACCCGGACACCGGACAGCAGATCCGGACCATGCGCCTCAACGCGCGCCTGCTGGCCAAGATGCTGACCCAGTCCTACCGGCTGGGCAACGGTGACATCGCCTCGGTGGCGGACAACCCGGTCTGCATCTTCGCCGATCCCGAGTTCAAGAAGCTGAACCCGGAGTCCGCGATGGGTGGGGCCCACTGGCCGGGCTGCGGCTCGGGTTCGTACATGATGCCCATCGTGGCGGGCGGCACCACGGACCTGGTCTACCAGGTGACCTCGTGGATCGCCGCGGACCCGGAGGCCGCCCAGTTCCTCCAGGGCGCGCCCGATCCGTGGGGCATGCACCTGGACACCTACTACCTGCGGCCCGGGTTCTCGGGCTACCCGGTGGACGCGTTCCAGCCGCAGGACTACTCCGGGCTCGTCGGTGCGACCGACGACCGGGCCAGGTGGAAGATGTACGAGTGGAACCCGCTGCTCGGGGGGCTGGGCCAGGTGGGCCGGAACCTCCTGCAGTTCGTGCCCACCGGGCTCAACACCGACGCGGTGGCGGGCAACCACGGCAAGCTCCCGGCCCAGCCCATCGGCCAGCGCACCCTGTTCGCCATCCTCGACGCCGGGCAGGCCAGGGCCTTCGGCCTGTCCGAGGCGGCCCTGCAGAACCCGGCCGGGGCGTTCACCACGCCGAGCCTGGGCTCGTTCCAGTCGGCCGTCTCCGACATGCCGGTCGATCCGGTCACCGGTACCCAGCAGCTGCCGTACGGGGTGGCCGGGACCGACTTCGCCAAGGACCAGGCCGCGTACCCGCTGACCACCGTGCAGTACGCGATGGTCCCGACCGCCGGCCTCCCGGCGGCGAAGGCGAGCGCCGTCTCCACCTTCCTCCGGCGCGCCACCGACCAGGGCGAAGGGCAGATCTACGGCACCAACCCCGGCCAGCTCGCCCCCGGATTCCTCGGACTGACGCCGAGCCAGCTCGACCGGTCGAGGGCCGCCGTGACCCACGTGGCGGCGCAGGACGGCGCGTTGCCCGGCAACCAGGTCGCCCCGCCGGCCACCGGTGACGGAGGCACGACGGGCGGCACCGGCTCCGATGGCGGAACGACCGGTACCGGCACCACGGGCGGCACGGGTACCACGGGCAGCACCGGCGGCACGTCCGGCGGCACCTCCACCTCCGGTGGCGACACCGGCAGCGGCGGTACCGGCACGTCGGGTACGACCGGCAGCACGGGGACGACGGGCACGACCGGCGGCACCGGCACGACCGGCGGAACCGGTACGACCGGCACCGCGCCGGCCGCGACCGCCGCCACCACCCCGGCGAAGGCCGGGGCCGCCGCACCCGCCGCCTCCCCGGGCGCCACGTCGCCGGCCATCGCCCCGGTGGCCGCGGGCAGCCCGGCGCCGGACCGGGCGGGGACGGCGCGGCTGCTGCTGCCCGTCGCCCTGATCCTCGGCCTGGTGCTGCTGATCGCCGGGCCCGCCGCGCTGGTGCTGGGCGGCACGACCGCCGGTGTGCGGATCGCCGGCGGCCTGCGCTCCGGCTGGAACCGGCTGCGCCGCACCAGGGGCTGACCGCCCGTCCGGCCAGCCCGCAGGTACGACCCTCCTTCCGATCCGAGTGCGCCGGAGAGCAGACCATGACAGCCGCCATCGGGCCCGCGGCACCTTTCGCCCAGGCCCCGCCCGACGACCCCGACGTACCGCGTACGATCACCGCGCCGGCGACCCCCGGGGACCGGGTGTTCCGGGGGCTGCTGCGGGCGGCCGGCCTCTCGGTCTTCGCGATCATGGGCCTGATCGCGTTCTTCCTGCTGCTGCGCGGCTCGGACGCCCTGCGGGCGGTCGGCTGGTCGTTCCTCACCGAGCAGCGCTGGCGGACCCAGGCGCACGACTTCGGTATCGCGGCCGTGCTGCCGAACGGCCTGCTGATCGCCGTGATCGCGCTGGTCATCGCGGTGCCGGTGGCGCTCGGTACGGCCGTCTTCGTCTCCGAGTACGCACCGCCCCGGCTGCGGGCGACGCTGGTCTCGCTGATCGACCTGATGGCGGCGATCCCCAGCATCGTCTACGGACTGTGGGGGCTGTTCTTCCTCCAGCCGCGGATCATCGGCTTCGTCCGGTGGACGGCGATGCACCTGGGCGACGCGATCCCGTTCCTGAAGGTGCGGACGGGCGACATCGGCACCTCGTACACCTCGTCCACGTTCATCGCGGGCGTGGTCGTGTCGCTGATGATCATCCCGATCGTGGCCTCGCTCAGCCGTGAGGTGTTCTCCCAGGCGCCGCAGGGCGAGCGGGAGGGCGCGTACGCGCTGGGCAGCACCCGCTGGGGCATGGTGCGCACGGTGGTGCTGCCGTTCGGCAAGGGCGGTGTGATCGGGGCGGTGATGCTCGGCTTCGGGCGGGCGATGGGGGAGACCATCGCCGTCGCGCTGATCATCTCGCCGAACTTCAAGGCGATCACCCACGTGCTGGAGAACGGCGCGAACTCGATCTCCGCGCTGATCGCCCTGCGCTTCGGCGAGTCGGACGAGCTGTCGCTGTCCGCCCTGATGGCTGCCGGGCTGGTGCTCTTCACGCTGACCCTGCTGGTCAACCTGGGGGCCGGCGTCATCATCAACCGGTCCCGCTCCGGCGCGACGACGGCGGACTGACCATGACCCGCCTCCGCGCAGCCCTGCCGCCCCGCCGCCCCGAAGGGATCACCGGATGACCACCCTCGACCTTCCCGCCGCCCCCGTGGCGGCGGCTCCCGCCATCGAGCCCGAGCCCGCGCCCGAGCAGCGGGTACGCCTCGGTGGTGTCACCCGAGAGGACGTGCTGACGCTGGCCGGCGCCATCGGCGGCTCGCTCGCGCTCGACTGGATGCTGTACGAGCGGATCCTCCCGTTCAGCGGCGCCCTCGGGTTCCTCGTGACCTGGTACGTCCTGTTCCTGGCCGGCTACGTCGCGCTCGGCCGCCTCCAGTGGGGGCCGCAACTGGTCCGGGAGCGTCTGGTGGGTGTGCTGGCCTGGAGTTCGGGCCTGCTGGTGGTCGGGCTGATCGCCGACCAGATCGGCTACGTGCTGGTGCGCGGGCTGCACGCGGCCAGCCACCTGAACTTCTTCACCGAGTCGATGGAACACACCGCCGCGCTCTCCCCGATCACCTCCGGCGGCGCCCTGAACGCGGTCGTCGGCTCGCTCGAACAGCTCGGCCTGGCAACACTGTTCGCCGTTCCGCTGGGCATCGCCGCAGCCGTCTTCATGTCCGAGGTCGGCGGCCGGATGGCCCGGCCGGTGCGCACGCTGGTCGAGGCGATGACGGCGCTGCCGTCGATCGTCGCCGGGCTGTTCATCCTCGGCGTCGTGATCGTCACCCTGGGCTGGGAGAAGAGCGGCTTCGCGGCCTCCCTCGCGCTGACCGTGATGATGATGCCGATCGTCACCCGCGCCGCCGAAGTGGTGATCCGGCTGGTGCCGGGCACCCTGCGGGAGGCCTCGTACGCGCTCGGCGGCAGCCAGTGGCGCACGGTCTGGAACGTCGTACTGCCCACCGCAAGGCCCGGGTTGGTCACGGCGGTGGTGCTGGGCATGGCGCGCGGCGTGGGGGAGACCTCGCCGGTGCTGCTCACCTCGGGCTTCACCTCGCAGTTCAACGGCAACCCGTTCTCCGAGCACCAGGTCTCGCTGCCGCTGTACATCTGGAACTACGTGAAGCAGCCCTACCCCGAGATGGTCTCGCGGGCCTTCGCCGCCGCGCTGACGCTGATGGTCGTGGTGCTGGTCCTGTTCGTCACCGCCCGTGTGGTCGGCGGACGCACGCCGGGTCAGCTGACCCGGCGCCAGCGCCGGCGGATCGCCCGCGCGGCCGCCGCCACAGCCGTCCGGGAGCACTGATGTCCGTCCCAACCGCCCTGCGCTCCAGAGGAGTCCCCATGTCGTGGGAGGCCACAAGCCGCCCCGTGCCGCGACCGGTCGCGTTGCTGCTGACCGTGCTCACCGTCGTCCTGGCCGTGCTGCTGGGGCAGAGCACCTCCGCGTACGCGTCGACCTCGCTCAACGCGGACGGCTCCAGCTGGGCCGGCCCGGCCATCGACCAGTGGCGCCAGGACGTCGCGCCGCAGGGGATCCAGATCAACTTCAACCCGGTCGGTTCGGCCGCCGGCCGCGCCCAGTGGAGTCTCGGGCAGGACGACTTCACCGCCTCGGACGTCCCGTTCCGCAGCGGTCTCGACACGGGCGTCGGCGACGCCGGGCACAGCACCGGCGTCGGCAACAGCGAGTCGCCGCGGTACGGCTTCTCGTACGTGCCGATCACGGCCGGCGGCACCACGTTCATGTACAACCTGGTGGTGGCCGGCAAGCAGGTCCGTGACCTGCGGCTCTCGCCGCAGACGGTGGTGGACATCTTCACCAACAAGATCACCTCCTGGGACGACCCCAAGATCACCGCGGACTACGGGCGGGCCCTGCCGAAGCTCCCGATCACCCCGGTCGTGCGCTCCGACGGCTCCGGTGCGACCGCCCAGTTCAGCCGCTGGATGTCGCACACCCACAAGGACCAGTGGGAGGCGTACTGCCGCCAGGTCAACGGCACCACCTGCGGCGACTACACCGAGTTCTACCCGCCGTCCGGCCGGATGGTCGCGCAGAACGGCTCCGACGTCGTCGCCGGCTACATCAAGTCCCAGTCCGGGCTCGGCACCATCGGCTACGACGAGTACGCCTTCGCCAAGCGCAGCAACTGGCCGGTCGTGAAGGTGCTCAACCCGGCCGGGTACTACTCGCTGCCGACCGCCTCCAACGTGGCCATCGCGCTGACCGCGGCCAAGATCCGCGGCGTGGACGACGCGACCTCGCCGGACGACCCGGACTACCTGCAGCAGAACCTCGACGGCGTCTACACCATGAACGACCCGCGCTCGTACCCGATCTCCAGCTACAGCTACCTGATCGTGCCGCGAGCCGGAGCGGCCCTGCCGGTGCCGCCGCGCTTCAACAACGACAAGGGCAGCGCGCTGAGCCGGTTCATCTCGTACGTGCTCTGCGAGGGGCAGGGCGAGGCCGACGGCCTCGGCTACTCGCCGATCCCGCGCGGGCTGGTCAAGGGCGGGTTGCTCCAGGTGCAGCACATCCCCGGCAACGCCAGCCCGGTCGACCCCAACTCGCTGAACAACTGCGCCAACCCGACGTTCAACTCGGCCGGTGAGCTGACCGTCCTGAAGAACGCGCCGCAGCCGAGCCCCTGCGACAAGGTCGGCCAGCCACTGGACTGCACCGTCCAGAACGGCCAGGCGGTCTCGACCGGTAGCACCGGCGGCTCCGGCGGCGCCGCCGCCGCGGGCGGCACGACCGGCGGTACGACGGGCGCGGCCACCGGCGGCACGGCCGGCACGACGGGCGGCACCAGCCGGCCCACCGGCAGCGGCAGCACGGGCGGCGCCGGGACGACCGGCGGCACCGGCGGCACCGGTACGACGGGCGGTGCCGGTACGGCCGGCGGTGCGGCGGGCACCGGCGGTACGGACGGCGCGGCGGCGCCGGCCGGCGACCCGGGTGCGGCCGGCGAGGACCCGGCCGCGACGGAGATCGACCCGCAGACCGGCCAGGTGCTCGCCCGTGGCGGCGGTGGCGGGGGCACGACCATCGAGGCCTCGGTGGTCTCGGTCGACGGCCGCCCCGACGACTGGCTGCTGACCACCCTCACCGCGGTGGAACTGCTCGCGGTCGTCACGGTGCCCCCGCTGCTCGGCAGCCGGTTCCTGCGCCGTCGGCGCGCCGCCTCGGGCGGCCGGCCGTGACGAAGCGTCAGAACGCCAGTACAGCAGCCAGAAGCGGGAGGAGAAGGCCGTGACCGCACCAGTGATCGACAAGACCGGGGCCGCGCCGCCCGTGCAGGCCCGGCCGGAGCGCCCGGAGCCGGCGGCCCCGCAGGCGCCGCCGCCACCGGCCGCGCTGCCCGGGGG
>NZ_JBHUWW010000103.1:0-32613 GCF_042669755.1 Kitasatospora sp. NPDC057223
GGCAGCGTGTGCTGCCCGCCCGCCCTTCGACGGCGATGCCGGAGGTACCGGCCCGCCGCCCGTGGGGGAGCGGCGGGCCGGCCCGGGTCATCCGGGCAGCGCCCGGGTCACATGACCATGCAGCTGTAGCCCACCGTGCCGCTCGGCGCCCCGCCGTTCACTAGGAAGCCGAGGGTGGTGGTGCCGCCGGCCGGGAGGGACCCGTTCCAGGCGGCGTTGTCGATCGTCGTCTCGGCCCCGCTGCCGGTCCGGACGCCGTTCCACACCTGGGCCAGGGTCTGGCCGCTCGGCAGGGTGAAGTGCACCATCCAGCCGAGGATCGGATGGCTGCCGGTGTTCGTCACCGTCACCTCGCCCTGGTAGCCGCCGTTCCAGCTGCCGACGGTGCGGTAGGCGGCGGAGCAGGAGGGATCGGCGGACGGCGCGGTCGGTGACGGGGACGGCGTGGCCGGGGTGGTGGGGGTGGGCGAGGTGGGAGCCGGCGTGGTCGGTGACGGTGACGTCGGGGCGGGTGAGCTCGGCGACGGTGAGGTGGGGGGCGGTGAGGTGGGGGGCGGTGAGGTCGGAGTGCCGGTGCCACCGACACCGGTGACCTGGCCGTTGCCGCCGTCGAACGTCACGTCCGAGCAGCTGTAGAAGGTCTCGGCGCTGTCCGACCGCTGCCACACGGTGTAGATGATGTGGCGTCCGGTCTTGTTCGCGGGCAGCTGGGTGGTCCAGGAGTACTTGCCCTCCACGGTGCCGACCGAGCCGGTCTTCGGGGGGTCGGTGACGGAGTGGAACGGCGTGCTCTCCAGGGCGTCCCAGGTGAAGGTCTTCGACGCGTCGAAGCCGTCCTTGGTGACGTACTGGATGAAGGTGCCCGGGTGGGCCGCCCAGGAGTTGTAGGTGAAGCCGAAGGTCGCACCCGAGGTGAGGTGGGTCAGCGGCCAGTCGGTGCGCGGCAGGTTGAAGCCGGTGAAGTTGGTGTTGCCGCCGCTGCACAGCTCGCCGTCCGGCACGAAGCCGCGGGTGCGGCCCGCACCGTCGGACCGCAGCACGGAGAACCAGTTGTAGAACGGGGTGGTGCCGCTGACGGCCTGGGCGGCGGCGCAGGCAGGGTTCTGGGGCTTGATCTCACCGGTGGAGGTGAGGCCGTCCTGCCAGCACAGGAAGGTGCGGCTGCCGGGCGCCATCGGAGCGCCGTGGGCGGCTGCCTTCGGGCCGGTGGTGAACACCAGCACCAGGGCGGGCAGCGCCGCGAGCAGGGTGAGCAGACTGAGCAGGTGTAAACGGTGACGGAACCTCTTCATGGGGCGGGGTGTCCCTTCGACGGGTGGGGGGTGGTGCCGCTGGGCGAAGGATGGGAGCGCTCCCAAGCGGAACGTAGCGCGACCCCGGACACCTGTAAATGGATTTGGTCATGGCGGTGACAAATTCGGTGTCCTGCTCACACGGCGTGGCGGTCGGACCATCGGCCCGCCCACCGGTTCAGTCTTCGGAGCGCTCGCCGTCGGACTCGTGCGCGGAGTGCACGGCGAGCCCCGCGCCGTGATCATCCGCCGGACGGGCCCCGGGCGGGCGACGTCCTGATGAGAGTGGCCGTAGCGTTTTATCGCTTTGTGGCCCCGGGGCCGCCGCCGTAGGGTCACCGGCATGTACCTCCGCCTTCGTATGCGTCAAGCACTGCCGGAAGCGATGCGCGCCCGTGACAGGACCGCAGTGAGTGCCCTGCGCGCGACACTTGCCGCGCTGGACAACGCGGAGGCCGTGCCCGTCGGCGAAGCCGCTCTCCGGGGTGTGGCCCTGGAGCACTCGCCGCTCGGCGTCGGCAGCACCGAGGCGGCGCGGCGTGAGCTGAGCGAGCGCCGTGTGGTGGAGATCGTCCGCGCCGAGGCTGCCGAGCGACTGGAGGTCGCGGCACAGCTGACCGCGCCCGCGCACGCCGACCGCGTCGCGCGGCTCCGCGCGGAGGCTGCCGTGCTGCTTCGCCTCCTGGACGGGCCGAGCACGGTATAGGGGTACGGCCTCGCGCCGCGTCCGGGGCGAACCGGGGCCTGCGTCCGCCGGTCCCGGTCGCCGCGGCTGGGGCTGTCGGCCGAGGCGGGTGCGGGTGCGGGCACGGGGTGGACCCCGAAGGCGGCGAAGCCCTCTGACCTGGCGCGATGAGGCCTCGGGGGCGTCCGATGTCAGTGGCGGCTGGGATGCTGCCGTCATGGACGAGGAACTGCTGCGGGGCCGGGTCTACGGGACGGACCACGACGACGACCCGGGGCCCCGTGCCGGGCGCGTCTACCGGGAGCTGGTGGCCGGGCCGCTCGACGGACTGCTGCTCGACGTGACGGGATGGAGCGCGGTGGAGATGGCCGCCGGTGGCGCCCTGCCCACGGAGATCGGCCGGTTCGGCGCGGGCGGCCGCAGTCACTACCGCCCGCGGCCGGCCGATCCGCGGCGGTGGGACTGGGCGGGCGACACCGCGTGACCGCCGCGGGCGGCAGCCGGTAGGTGCCGTTCCCCGGCCGGCCTGCGGCCCGGACGGGGAGCCGGGTCCGGGCCTCGCTGTCGAGTGCGCCGGCGCTGCTCCGGCCTCCCGTGGGGGGCCGGAGCAGCGGTTGCGGGGGTCGTGCGGCGGGTCAGGCGTTCAGCGTCCACTTCTGGTTGCCGCCGCCGGTGCAGGTCCACAGCTGGACCGGGGTGGCGTCGGCCGGGTTGTTGCCGGCGACGTCCAGGCACTTGTTGGCGGTGATGTTGACCAGGTCGTGGGTGGTCGCGTTGTAGGACCACTTCTGGGCGGCGGTGCCGTTGCAGTCCCACAGCTGCACCTTGGTGCCGTCCGCGGTCCCGCCCGAGGCGGCGTCCAGGCACTTGCCGAGTGACTGGACGCTGCCGTCACTGCCGACCGTCCAGCGCTGGGCGGCCGTCCCGTTGCACCCGTAGAGCTGGACCTTGGTGCCGTTGGCGGTCGCGGCGGCTGCCACGTCCAGGCACTTGCCGGCGAGTCCGGTGAGGGTGCCGCTGCTGCCGCCGCCGCTGTTCGAGGTGGTCACCCGGACGTAGTCGACCACGAGTTGCTGCGGGAAGGCGGTGGCGCCGTCCGGGTCGCCGGGCCAGTAGCCGCCGACCGCGAGGTTGAGAATGAGGAAGAACGGCTTGTTGTAGACCCAGCTCCGGCCGCCGAGGTCGGCGGGCGTGCGGCGCTGGTAGACGGTGCCGTCCACGGACCAGCTGATGGAGTCCGGCGCCCAGTCGACGGCGAAGGTGTGGAAGGCGTCGGCGAACGCCTGGCCGCCGGGCAGGGAGTAGCCGGCGCCGATGCCGCCGCTCCCGGAGTAGCCGGGGCCGTGGATGGTGCCGTGCACCGTGCCGGGTTCGAAGCCGACGTTCTCCATCACGTCGATCTCGCCGCTGTTCGGCCAGCCGACCTGGCCGATGTCGTTGCCGAGCATCCAGAAGGCGGGCCACATGCCCTGGCCGCGCGGGATCTTCATCCGGGTCTCGACGTGCCCGTAGGCCTGGCTGAACCGGCCGGAGGTGTTGAGCCGCGCCGAGGTGTACTGACAGGTGCCGTACCAGCACTGGTAGTTGGCGGGATTCTCGCGGCGGGCGGTGATCACCAGGTGGCCCTGGCCGTCCAGGGCCGCGTTGGCGTTCCCGGAGGTGTAGAACTGCCGCTCGTGGTTGTTGACGTTGTCGCCGGTCTCGATCTGCCACTTGCCGCTGTCGACCGCCGATCCGGCGGCGCCGTCGAAGTTGTCCTCGAAATTGGCTGCCAGCGCGGCAGTCGGGGCCGCGGCCACGGGTTCGGGTGTCCAACCCAGGGCGGTGACCATGGTGGCGGCCACAAGAAGTGTGGCCCAGAAGGGTCGTCGACGTGCGCGTGCAGACATGCGAAATCGCCTCGATCCGTGCGGTGGGGGACGCTGACCGGCACGTCTCGTGGCTCCGTCGAGGCGTGGCGGTCCAGACCTTTCTTCAGGAAGTGAACTCTGATGATGAATCCATGTCAATGCATCTGGAAGCCCTGAACGTTGTCGGCGGCAGCCCGCCGTCCGGGGCCTCGCGACGGGCCGGCCGGCCGCCGCTGCTGCCGCCGCCGATGCCGGGCGCTTGCGCGGGCGGTACGGAGCCTTGACAGCCACTGCCCCGTAGGGGAACCTCCGTACTTGCCAGGAGAGCGCTCTCCTGCATGTCTTCCCCCACCCGCGCCAGGGCCGTCCGCCGCCACTCCGGGCGGCGGTCCCGGCCCCGAGACCGCACCGGCACGCCCCCGCACGGGCCCGGGCAGGCCCCGTACCCGGGCACGCCCCATGCACCGCCACGCCCCACGCACCGGTCCGCCCGGCCGGTCGCCGCGGACGCGAACGGCCCACCCCCGTTCCGGAATTGTCGTTTGGAGCCCCCATGCACCGCCCAAAACCCAGGCCGAAGCTCGCCGTCGCGATCGCCGCCGTACTGATCGCAGGCAGCGCCTCCTTCTCCGCAGGGCCGGCCCAGGCCGCCGCCCAGCCCTGGACGGACGCCGCCCAGACACCCGCCCAGCGGGCCGACGAACTGCTCGCCGCGATGACCCAGGCCGAGAAGCTGACCATGCTGCACGGCGGGCCGTCCTGCGGCTACGCCGGCTGCGTGCCCGCCAACACCCGGCTCGGCATCCCCGCGCTGCACTTCCAGGACGGCCCGGTCGGCGCCGGTGACGGCTGGACCGGCGTGACCCAGATGGCGGCCCCGGTCGCGGGCGCGGCCAGCTGGGACTCCGCGCTGATGCAGAGCTACGGCCAGGTGCTCGGCGCGGAGCAGTGGGCCAAGGGCACCAACGTCGTGCTCGCCCCGACCGTCAACATCGTCCGCGACCCGCGCTGGGGCCGGGCGTTCGAGTCCCTCGGGGAGGACCCGTACCTGGCCGGGCAGCTCGGTGCGGCGGACATCCTCGGCATCCAGAGCCAGGGCCCGATGGCCCAGGTCAAGCACCTGGCGGTCTACAACCAGGAGACCAACCGCAACACCCTCGCGGACAACGCGATCGTCTCGGAGCGCGCCCAGCGCGAGATCTACCTGCCGGCCTTCGAGACCGCCGTCAAGCAGGGCCAGGCGGCGTCCGCGATGTGCTCCTACTCCGCCGTCAACGGGCCGTTCGCCTGCGAGAACGGGCCGATCCAGAACGGCGTGCTCAAGGGCGACTTCGGGTTCACCGGCTTCATCACCTCCGACTGGGGCGGCACCCACTCCACGGTCGCCTCCGCCAACAACGGCCTCGACATGGAGATGCCCGGCGCCGACTACTACGGCAGCGCGCTCACCACCGCCGTGGCGAACGGGCAGGTCTCGCAGGCCACGATCGACGACCACACCCGGCGGATCCTGCTCTCGATGTTCCGCCAGGGCCTCTTCGACCGCCCGAACACCGGGACACCGGCCGCCGTGGTCACCTCGGACGCCCACGCCGCCGTCTCGCAGCAGGTCGCCGAGGAGGGCAGCGTCCTGCTGAAGAACGCCTCCGCGGTCCTGCCGCTCGCCGCCTCCGGCCGTTCGGTCGCGGTGATCGGCGACGACGCGGGCGCCGGGGCGATGACCCAGGGCGGCGGCAGCGCGAGCGTGAACGCGCCGCACATCGTGACGCCGTACCAGGGCATCAAGGCCCGGGCCGGCGCGGGCGCCACGGTGACGTACGCGCAGGGCGTGACCCCGGCCGGCGGGGCGCTGCCGGCCGTGCCGACCAGCTACCTCAAGCCGTCCTCGGGCAGCGGCACCGGCCTGTACGGCGAGTACCACAACAGCACCGACCTCTCGGGCGCGGTGGTCGCGAGCCGGGTCGACCAGGCGATCGACAACGTCTGGGGCGGGCAGTCCCCGGCCCCCGGGGTCAACACCACCAACTGGTCCGCGAAGTGGACGGGCACCCTGACGCCGCCCACCAGCGGGAGCTACACCTTCTCGCTGAACAGCGACGACGGCAGCCGCCTGATCATCGGCGGCCAGCAGGTCGTCAACAACTGGTACGACCAGGGCCCGACCACCCGCACCGGCAGCGTCACGCTCACCGCCGGCCAGCCCGTCAGCATCGAGGTCGACTACTACCAGGCCGGCGGCGGCAGCAACGCCTCCCTCGGCTGGCAGGTCCCGGGCCAGAACGCGCACGACCAGGCGGTGGCGGCCGCGCGGGCCGCGGACACCGCGCTGGTCTTCGTCAGCGACTTCCAGTCCGAGGGCAGCGACCTGCGCACCATCGACCTGTCGGCGGAGCAGAACCAGCTCGTCGCGGACGTGGCGGCGGCCAACCCGCGCACCGTCGTCGTGGTCAACAGCGGCTCCGCCGTCACGATGCCCTGGGCCGACGCGGTGCAGGGGATCGTGGAGAACTGGTACCCCGGCCAGGAGGACGGTTCGGCCATCGCCGCGCTGCTCTACGGCGACGTCAACTTCTCCGGCAAGCTGCCCGTCACCTTCCCGAAGTCGCTCGCCGACGTGCCCGCGGCGACCGCCGCCCAGTGGCCGGGCCAGAACAACACCGTCCAGTACTCCGAGGGCGTCAACGTCGGGTACCGCTGGTACGACACGCAGAACAAGGCCCCGCTCTTCCCGTTCGGGTACGGGCTCTCGTACACCACCTTCGGGTACGGGAACCTCACGGTCTCGGCGCCCGACGCCGGCGGCAACGTGAGCGTGGGCTTCGACGTCACCAACACCGGCACCCGGGCCGGCGCCGAGGTCGCCCAGGTCTACGTCGGGCAGCCGGCGGCGAGCGGCGAGCCGCCGAAGAACCTGCGGGGCTTCCGGCGGGTCACCCTGAACCCCGGGCAGACCCAGCGGGTGAACGTGACCCTCGACGCGCGGAGCTTCCAGTACTGGACCAACGGCTGGACGACCGCCACCGGAACCAACACGGTGTACGTCGGAGCGTCCTCCCGGGACATCCGGCTGACCGGCCAGACCACCGTCGGCGGCGGTACCGGCAACCCCGGCGGACAGACCGCCCTGCCGCGGACGGGGTGGACGGTGACGGCGTCGAGCGGGACGGAGGCGCCGGGCAACATGCTGGACGGCAGTGCGGCCACGCGTTGGAGTTCGGGTGCTCCGATGGTGAACGGGCAGAGCATCACGGTCGACATGGGCGCTGCCCGATCCATCGACCAGATCACGTTGGACGCGGGTGGGAGTGCGGGTGACTATCCGCGCGGCTACCAGGTGCAGCTGTCGAACGACGGTACGAGCTGGGGCTCTGCGGTGGCGACGGGGGCGGGGACGTCCGCTCTCGTGACGGCGGCCTTCCCCGCGCAGAGCGCCCGCTTCATCAAGGTCACCCAGACGGGCGCCGCCGCCTCCTGGTGGTCGGTCGCCGAGTTCAACGCCTACACGGCCGGTGGGCCGCCGGCCCACGTCCAACTGCCGCGTACGGGGTGGGCGGTGACGGCGTCGAGCGGGACGGAGGCGCCGGGCAACATGCTGGACGGCAGTGCGGCCACGCGTTGGAGTTCGGGTGCTCCGATGGTGAACGGGCAGAGCATCACGGTCGACATGGCCGCCGCCCGTTCGGTGGACCAGATCACGTTGGACGCGGGTGGGAGTGCGGGTGACTATCCGCGCGGCTACCAGGTGCAGCTGTCGAACGACGGTACGAGCTGGGGCTCTCCGGTGGCGACGGGGGCGGGGACGTCCGCTCTCGTGACGGCGGCCTTCCCCGCGCAGAGCGCCCGCTTCATCAAGGTCACCCAGACGGGCGCCGCCGCCTCCTGGTGGTCGGTCGCCGAGTTCAACGCCTACACGGCCGGTGGGCCGCCGGCCCACGTCCAACTGCCGCGTACGGGGTGGGCGGTGACGGCGTCGAGCGGGACGGAAGCGCCGGGCAACATGCTGGACGGCAGTGCGGCCACGCGTTGGAGTTCGGGTGCTCCGATGGTGAACGGGCAGAGCATCACGGTCGACATGGCCGCCGCCCGTTCGGTGGACCAGATCACGTTGGACGCGGGTGGGAGTGCGGGTGACTATCCGCGCGGCTACCAGGTGCAGCTGTCGAACGACGGTACGAGCTGGGGCTCTCCGGTGGCGACGGGGGCGGGGACGTCCGCTCTCGTGACGGCGGCCTTCCCCGCGCAGAGCGCCCGCTTCATCAAGGTCACCCAGACGGGCGCCGCCGCCTCCTGGTGGTCGGTCGCCGAGTTCAACGCCTACGGCTGAGTGAGCCTGGCCGGGCCGGGCGCGGAATCCTCGAAATCCGTCGGAGAATTTCGCGACGGGATGTCGAGAACCCGCGCCCGGCTCCGTCCCAGGAGCGGAAACGGCCACAATGGGCCGTACCTCACCCAGGAGATCACGATGGCCAAGTACCTGCTGCTGAAGCACTACCGGGGTGCACCGGCGTCGGTCAACGACGTGCCGATGGACCAGTGGGAGCCGGAGGAGGTGTCGGCCCACATCCAGTACATGCGCGACTTCGCCGCTCGCCTGGAGGGCACCGGCGAGTTCGTCGACGGCCAGGCGCTCGCCCCGACGGGCACGTTCGTCCGCTACGACGGCGAGGGGCGTCCGCCGGTCACCGACGGCCCGTTCGCGGAGACCAAGGACCTGATCGCCGGCTGGATGGTGATCGACGTCGAGACCTACGAACGTGCGCTCGAACTCGCCGGCGAGCTGTCCGCGGCTCCGGGCGCGGGCGGGAAGCCGATCCACGAATGGCTCGAACTGCGCCCGTTCTACGCCGAGCAGCCCACGGCAACCGAGTGAACGAGTCGCTGCTGCGGGAGCTGGCGCCCGCGGTGATCGGTGTCCTCGTCCGCCGCGGAGCCGACTTCGCGGCGGCCGAGGACGCCGTTCAGGACGCCCTGGTCGAGGCCGTACGCGGGTGGCCGGACGACGGCGCCGCCCCGGGCTCCCCGGACGGGGCCGGCGGGGGAGTCCCCGTACGGGACCCGAAGGGCTGGCTGGTCACGGTGGCCTGGCGCAAGTTCCTAGACGCCGTCCGGGCCGACACCTCCCGCCGGCGGCGGGAGGAGCTGGTCGAGGCCGAGCCCGTGCCCGATCCGGGCGGGGCGCTGGACGACACCCTCCAGCTGTACTTCCTCTGCGCGCATCCGTCCCTGACCCCGGCCTCGGCCGTCGCGCTCACGCTGCGCGCGGTCGGTGGCCTGAGCACGCGGCAGATCGCCCGGGCCTACCTCGTGCCGGAGGCGACGATGGCCCAGCGGATCAGCAGGGCCAAACGGACGGTCTCCGGTGTCCGGTTCGACCAGCCCGGTGACGTCGCCACGGTGCTGCGCGTGCTCTACCTGGTCTTCAACGAGGGCTACTCCGGCGACGTCGACCTCGCGGCCGAGGCGATCCGGCTCACCCGCCAACTGGCGGCCAGGACCGACCACGAGGAGGTCACGGGCCTGCTGGCGCTGATGCTGCTCCACCACGCCCGGCGCCCGGCCCGGACCGGCCCCGACGGCAGGCTCGTGCCGCTCGCCGAACAGGACCGCGGCCGGTGGGACACCGTACTGATCACCGAGGGCGTCGAGCTGCTCCAGAGCGCCCTCGCCCGCGACCGCCTGGGCGAGTTCCAGGCCCAGGCGGCCGTCGCGGCGCTCCACGCGGACGCCCGGAGCGCCGAGGAGACCGACTGGGTGCAGATCGTCGAGTGGTACGACGAACTCGTGCGCCTCACCGCCAGCCCGGTGGCCCGCCTCAACCGGGCCGTCGCCGTGGGCGAGGCCGACGGCCCGCGGGCCGGCCTGGCAGCCCTGGCGGAGCTCGACCCCGGCCTGCCCCGGCACGATGCCGTCGCGGCCTACCTGCACGAGCGTGACGGTGACCTGGTGTTGGCGGCACGGCTCTACGCCGAGGCCGCCCGGTCGGCGTCCAACATCCCCGAACGCGACCACCTCACACGACAGGCCGCCCGGCTCAACGCGCGCCTGCGCGGGTGAGCGGCGAACCGGAGCGGATCACACCGGCGGCACGGCCCGTCCGACCCCCGACTCGTCCTCGGGCCGGCCGCGCAGCCCACCACCCGGTGCGGCCGGCTTCGAAGCCCTCGGCGGACGGAGCGGGCGCTGCCCGGAGACGCGGGTGAGCGTTCCAGCGGTCGAGCGAGCACCTCGGAGGACGCCGGTTCGCCGGCACCGGTCAGATCGTCGCCACCGTCGTGGTAAAACGAGTCCAAGCAGCCCGTTCGGCCGAGCGGGGCAGGGGAGTCGGAGGGGGAGTACGGCATGGGCGTCGCCCGCTATCCGTTGCCGGTGGTTCCGTCAGGGCAGCGGCTGGAGGTCGTGCGGCGCCTGGTCGCCGAGGCCACCGCGGCCCATGCCGCCCGTAACGGCGGCTGGCGTGAGTCCCTGCTGGTGCGCAACGCCGCGATGGTCACACTGGCGATCACCACCGGCGCCCGCTCCGGGGAGGTCTCGGCGATCGACCTGGCCGACTGGCACCGGCGCCGCCGCGCCGTCACCCTGCACCGCGAACCGGCCGGCCGCGGACCGGCCTTCCACGAGGAACAACCGCTCGACGACACCACGACGGCACTGCTGCGGATGTGGCTGCCCCACCGCACCCGCGTGCTGGCGACCCTCGACGGCGGCGACGTCCCCGCCCTGTTCGTCTCGCTGCGCCCCAACTCCCGTGCCGGCGTGCTCTGGCCGGCCGGGATGCGGCTGCACCGCTACGGCGTCCGCGACGCCTGGCGGCAGACCGCACTGCGTTGGCACACCGACGGCGAACACTGGACCTGGGTACCGACCCGCCTGGAGCAACTGCGCCGCCCCGGACCGGGGTGAGCCCACCGCCGGGGCCGGGCCACCTCCCGAACGGCGAGTGGCCCGGCCCCGGTTTCTGATCCGCTGCGGACGGTTGCCCGCGCTCGGCCCGGTGCGGGCCCGGCCGCGTCGGCCGCGATGCTCCGGGCGCAGCCCGTTGCCGGAGCCCTGCCCCGCGACTCCACCCGGCGGTCTGTCGCGGTGCCGCGGTGTCCGGCGCTGTGTCCTGCCGGCCGGGTCATCCGTGCGAGCCGGTCAGGGACTGCGCTTCCAGCTCCGCATAGGGGACCTGGAGCTCGGTCGGACGGGTGCTGATTCTGCTGCCGGCCCAGCCGAGCAGGAAGCCGACCGGGATCGACACGAGGCCGGTGGTGTGGAGCGGGAACCAGGCGAAGTCGCTGTGCGGGAAGAGCGCGGCGGGGCCGCCGGAGACGGCGGGCCCGAAGAACTGCAGCAGCAGGCAGCAGGCGAGGCCCCCGTAGACCGTCCAGAGCAGGCCGGTGCGGGTGTAGCCCTTCCAGAACAGCTGGTAGACGAGGGTGGGAAGGATCGCCGACGCGCCGATGGCGGCGCACACGTGGGCGAGGAACTGGACGGGCCAGGTGTAGCAGGCGGTCGCGAGGGCCAGCGTGGCGCAGCCGACGGCGACCGTCGTCCAGCGCACCGTCCTGATCTCGGAGGCCGCTGACATGTGTCTGTCGCGGGTCCCGTGCGCCAGGAGGTCGTGGACGAGCGAGGCGGCGGCGGTGAGCAGGAGTGCGGCGACGACGGAGAGGCTGGTGAGGAAGACCGCCGAGACGACGGCGGCCTGGAGGAGTCCGTCGGAGTCGAGTCGGTCGGCGAGCAGGAGGAGGGCGTTGCCGCCGCTGGGGTCGGAGGCGATCACGGCGCGGGCACCGACCACCGCGGCGACTCCGAGGCCGAGTACGACGGCCATGACGTGCAGGACGGCGACCATGGTGAGGGCGCGGGTGGCGGAGTGCCGGGCGGCCGCGCCGCTGCGGGCGGAGTTGAGGCGCATCAGCATGTGGGGGGCGACGGCTGCGCCGAGGATCACCGTCATCAGGAGGGACAGCTGTTCAGTCCGTCCGGTGAGGCCGGTTCCCTGTAGGAGGCCGGGTCCGTAGTAGGCGTCCGGGTGTCCGCTGCCCCGGGCGGCGTCCTCCAGCAGGGTGCCGGGGTTCCAGCCGAGGTGGCCGAGCATGACGAGGACGAGTACGGCCAGGGCGCCGAGGAGCAGGACGGTCTTGACGGCCTGGAGCATGCTGATGCCGCGCATGCCGCCCACGGCCGCGGCGCAGATCATCATGACGCCGATGAGGACGGTGCAGGACTGTCCGGCGCCGATGCGGGGCAGTCCGACCAGGACGGCGGTGGCCCGGCCGGCGGCCGACAGTTGCACCATGGCCAGGGGCAGGCAGTAGCACAGGGTGGCGACGGCCCCGGCGATGCGTGCGGCGCGGCTGGGGAACCGGGCGCGGAAGGTGTCGCCGAGGGTGAAGCGGCCGATGTTGCGCAGTGGCTGGGCGAGTACCAGGAGTACACCCATGGCGGTGGCGGAACCCACGGTGAGGATCATGCCGTCGAACCCGGCGAGCGCCACGGAGCCGGTGGCGGAGAGCAGGATGAGGACCGAGACGTAGTCACCGCAGAGCGCGAGCGCGTTGCGCAGCGGGGTCAGGTAGCTGCGTGCGGTGTAGAACTCGGTCAGGTCCTCGCCGTCCGAGCTGGAGACCAGGCACAGGAACAGCGTGGCGCACACGGTCAGCAGGAAGGCGAGGAACGGCGCTGTCGACACTCCGCTGCCGTCGGCGAGGTGGTTCACCGGCCTGCTCCGTGGGTGTGGACGGGCTCGGTGAGCGGGTCGCAGTGCGTGCGGACGTCGCGGTCGAACCGGTGGGCGGTGACCAGCAGCAGTACGGCCTGGGCCAGGAACAGCAGGATGCTGACGGTCAGTCCGCCGCCGATGCCGGTGGCGATCCCGCTGCCCATCTCGTGCGGCAGCAGCACGACCAGGGCGAGGCAGCAGATGTTCCACAGGACGAAGCGCCGGCGTGCACGCGTCGCGGCGCGGCGCAGGTGGTGCAGCGGCTCGGTGTGGCCGGCCGCCGGGGGTCTCGCGCCGGGGGGTGCGAGGTGGAACGGGCTCATGCGGTCTCCCAGGTGGTGTGTGGCGTCTGCTCGGCCGGCGCCGTGCGCGTGCGGCCCGGGCAGCAGGGCCTCGGCGTACGGGTCCGCGGGCAGCCGCGCGGCCGGCCGCTTCCGGTGACGGTCGGTCGGGTCGGTGTCGGTCACCCGCGGCCGGCGGTCATGGCCGTCCCGGCGGCGGCCGCGACCTGCTTGAGCCGGCTGACCCAGGACTCGATCCGCTCGGCCGTCACGGAGGCGGGCAGGCCGGTCATCCGGATCGCCATCGGGGGCAGGCCCGGGGCGGTGGGGACGGGGGCGACGATCGACGCGAGGTCGTACAGCTCGCCCGGCAGGAGGTCGGGGTTGAACAGTTCGGCCAGCTCGGAGGTCGCCTGCCGGACCGCCCGCTCGTGTCGCGGCAGGCGGTCGGACAGCTCGAACGCGGACAGTGCCGCCTGTTGGTGCCGGAGCAGGTGCGGCTCGGCGGCGAGGAGGGAGTAGCCGCCCTCGCGCACCTTGTCGAGGCGGGCACGGTAGAGGTCGCGGCGGTCGCGGTCGTCGTCCGGGGCGCGTCCCAGCCACTCCTCGACCTCCGCCACGGTCGAGTCCACCAGGAAGGCCGCACCGAGGGGCGGGACGATCGGCTGCCGGTGGCCGAGGGGGAACGGTTCGGCGACGGTTCCGCGGTTCGCGGCGAGCACCTGCACGGCGTCCCCCCGGATCTTCACCAGGACGCCGCAGTTGACCTCAAGCTCGGTGCTGAGGTCCTCGACCTGCTCCCGGACGGTTTCGGCCAGCTGCGCCGCCTGGATCAGCTCGGGGTCCGGAGTGGCGATGAAGGACCCGGGTGAGAACCGTCCGTAGCCACCCTGGAAGAACAGCAGCGGGAGCGTCGACCGCTCGACGGCCAGCTCGTGGACGAGCCCGAGGACGATGTAGTGGTCGCCCGCCTCCCGGACGTCCTGGTACGTGCATTCGATCCAGGACACGGCGCCGTCGAGAACGGGCGAACCGAGCGGCCCGGGCCGCCAGCTCACGCCGTCGAACTTGCCCGCCCCGCCCGTCGCCATCCGGCGGCACAGCGACTCCTGATCGGATGCCAGGACGTTGACGCAGAACGCCGGGGCGGTCCGCAGGTGCTCGAAGCTCCTGGAGCCGACGGCCGGGAAGAACGCGACCATCGGTGGGTCCAGGGAGACCGAGGAGAACGTTCCGACCACCATGCCGGCGGGGTGTCCGTCCTCGGCCATCGCCGTGACCACGGCCACTCCGGTCGGGTAGTGCCCCAGCGTTTCGCGGAACAGCGCGGAATCGACGGCCTTGACCATGAAAAGCTCCTTCGGTTGCTCGTACGGTCGCGGACGCCCCGGAGGGACAGGGCGCCCGCGTCCGGTTTCGGCCGGCTATCCGGCCGCGGGCTCCGGACGCCGGAAGCGACTCGGATTGATCGTGCGGGTGGCTGGTACCCGGCGCCAGGCGGCGAGGCCGACGGCGGCGAGGAGGGCGGCGCCGTTGAAGAGGTTGGGGATCCAGACGGGGAGGCCGGCGAGTTGCAGGCCTTTGACTCCGACGGCGAGGGTGTAGGCGGCGACGACGGTGCCCCAGATGTTGAAGCGTCCGCCGCGGAACTGGGTGGAGCCGAGGAAGACGGCGGCGATGACGGGGAGCAGGTAGCCGGGTCCGACGGTCGGGTCGCCGGTGGAGAGCTGGGAGGTCAGCAGGACGCCGGCCAGTGCGGCGACCACGCCGGAGGTCATCAGCGCGGACAGGATGACCCGGGACGGGCGTACCCCGACGAGCGCGGCGGCTTGCGGGTTGCCGCCGGTGGCGTAGACGCGGCGGCCGGCCGGTGTGCGCTCCAGGACGTACCAGAGCAGGACGGCGACGGCGAGCATGATGTACACGGGGTAGGTGATGCCGAGGAGCTGGCCGGTGCCGAGTTCGCCGAACCCGGCGGGGAGGTTGACGATCTGCTGGCTGCTGGAGATCCAGGCGATCGCCGCGGCGAGCAGCGAGCTGATGGCGAGGGTGGCGATGAACGCCGGGATCCGGATGCGGGTGATCATCAGCCAGGAGAAGATTCCGACCACCGCACCGGCCAGGAGGGACAGGACGATGGCGAGCGGGACGGGTACGTTGCCGACCAGCAGCCGGGCGGCCAGGATCGCGCCGAGGCCGACCTGGGCGCCGATCGCCAGGTCGATCACGCCGGCCGCGGTCGGGACGACGAGGCCGACCGCCACCAGGCAGGTGACCGCCTGGTCGGACAGCAGCGACCGCCAGGTCCCGGAGGTCAGGAAGGTGTCCGGCACCCAGACCGCGAAGACCAGGACCATGAACGCGAGCAGGTAGAGCGCGGAGACGTTGCGGAACGCCACCGCCCGCCGCAGCCTGGCCGGCCAGGACGCTTCCGGCAGATCGGGCAACGCATCGGGCGCGACGCCGTCGGCAGCAAGCTCGGACGACGTGGCGGCGTTCGCGGCGGCCGCCCGGGCGAGGAGTTCGCCCCGTCTGGCCCGTCTGCCGGCCCAGGCCGTGGTGGTGTTGTTCCGGATCAGCCGGAGGACGGCCTGACGGCGGGTCACCTGTGGGCGGCGCCAGGCGGCGAGGCCGACGGCGGCGAGGAGGGCGGCGCCGTTGAAGAGGTTGGGGATCCAGACGGGGAGGCCGGCGAGTTGCAGGCCTTTGACTCCGACGGCGAGGGTGTAGGCGGCGACGACGGTGCCCCAGATGTTGAAGCGTCCGCCGCGGAACTGGGTGGAGCCGAGGAAGACGGCGGCGATGACGGGGAGCAGGTAGCCGGGTCCGACGGTCGGGTCGCCGGTGGAGAGCTGGGAGGTCAGCAGGACGCCGGCCAGCCCGGCGACCGCACCGGAGGTCATCAGCGCGGACAGGATGATCCGGGAGATCCGGACGCCGGCCAGTGCGGCGGCCTCGCTGTTGCCACCCATGGCATCGACGTTGCCGCCGGTGGCGTAGACGCGGCGGCCGGCCGGTGTGCGCTCCAGGACGTACCAGAGCAGGACGGCGACGGCGAGCATGATGTAGACGGGGTAGGTGATGCCGAGGAGCTGGCCGGTGCCGAGTTCGCCGAACCCGGCGGGGAGGTTGACGATCTGCTGGCTGCTGGAGATCCAGGCGATCGCCGCGGCGAGCAGCGAGCTGACGGCCAGCGTGGCGATGAAGGACGGGATCCGGGCCCGGGTGATCATCAGCCAGGAGAACAGCCCCACGGCCGCACCGGCCAGCACCGACAGGACGATCGCGAGCGGGACGGGTACGTTGCCGACCAGCAGCCGGGCGGCCAGGATCGCGCCGAGGCCGACCTGGGCGCCGATCGCCAGGTCGACCACGCCGGCCGCGGTGGGCACGACGAGGCCGACCGCCACCAGGCAGGTGACCGCCTGGTCGGACAGCAGCGACCGCCAGGTCCCGGAAGTCAGGAACGTGTCCGGCACCCACAGCGCGAAGACCAGGACCATGAACGCGAGCAGGTAGAGCGCGGAGACGTTGCGGAACGCCACCGCCCGCCGCAGCCTGGCCGGCCAGGACGCTTCCGGCGGGTCGGGCAACGCATCCGGCGCGGCGATGTCGGCAGCACGCCCGGACGACGTGTCCGCAGCCGTCCGCGTGGGGTCCGTGGTGATTCCGGTTGTCTGCATGTTCCTCACTCCGCTCCGCTCGTGCCGACGTGACTTCCGGCCGTCTGCAGTCCCAACTCGTCGCGGACCAGGCGTTCTTCGGTCAGGGACCCGCGCGGGACCTCGCTCACCACCCGGCCGTCCTTGAGTACCAGGACGCGGTCGCACAGGGCCACGAGTTCCTTGGTGTCCGAGGAGCACACCAGGACGCCGGTCCCGTCGCGCCGCGCGGCCAGGACCAGCTCGTAGATGGCGGCGATGGCGCCCACGTCGACACCCTGGGTGGGTTCGTCGAGCAGGAGCACCCGGGGGCGGACGCGCAGCCACTTGGCCAGCACGACCTTCTGCTGGTTGCCGCCGCTGAACAGCTTCAGCGCCTGCTCGGGATTCGGCGGGCGCAGCCCGACGGTCCGCATCCACGAGCGGGTCTCGGCCCGCTCGGCGCGCCCGTCCAGCCGCCAGAAGGACCGGCGCAGCGGACGCATCAGCGGCAGGGTCAGGTTCTCCCGGACACTCATCTCCATGACCACGCCGCTACGGCGGCGGTCGGCGGGTACGTACGCCATCCCGCTCTCGATCGCGGCGTTGGTGTCGTCGGGGATCAGTTCCCGTCCGTCCACCTCCACCCTGCCGCCGGACCTGTGCTGGGCTCCGAACAGCATCGGTGCGAGCTGCTCCCGTCCCGAACCCAGGATGCCGCCGATGCCGACGATCTCGCCGGCCCGCAGGGTCAGCGAGAGGTCGCTGATCTCCCCGCCGCTGAGGCCGGTGACGGTCAGCACCGGCTCACCGGTCCCGCCGCGATGGGCCACGGCCGTCCCGTCGATCTCGCGACCGGCGATGAGCGTCACCATCCTGTCGTGGTCGAGTTCGCTGGTGGCCTGCTCGGCGACCACCCGGCCGTCGCGCAGCACCACCACCCGGTCGGCCAGTTCGAGCACCTCGTCGAGCCGGTGGGAGATGAAGACGACGCCGGCCCCGGACGAGGCGACCCGGCGGATCGCCTCGAACAGCACCTTCACCTCGTCGCCGTGCAGCGCCGCCGTGGGCTCGTCCAGCACCAGCACGTTGTCCGGCCGGGTCCAGCCGTCCAGGGCCCGGGCGATCGCGACGATCGTCCGCTGCGCCGGTGACAGCTTCCCCACCGGGACGGTCACGTCCAGGCCGGCGCCGAACCGGGCGATGAGCCGCCGGGCATGGCGCCGCTCGGCGGTACCGCGGACGGGCGCGAACGCCCGCCCGCGGACGGACTTGCCCAGTCCGAGGTTCTCCACCGTCGTCAGGATGTCGGCCAGGCCGAGATCCTGGTGGATGAAGTGCAGGCCCGCGCGGGCCGCCGTGCCCTCCACCAGTGCGCCCTCGGCGTCACGGACCTCGATGACCGTCCCGGGGTCGGCCTGGTGGACCCCGGCCAGGATCTTGACCAGGGTCGACTTGCCCGAGCCGTTGTGCCCCAGCACCGCGACGACCTCACCCGGGCGGACCTCCAGCGACACGCCGTCCAGGGCCTTCAGGCCCGGGAAGGTCTTCGACATGCCCTCGATCCGGAGCAGCGGCGTCGGGGTGTCCGTCATCAGGACGCCCGCCACAGGGTGGCGAACCGCTGGGCGAAGTCGGGGAACGCCGACCAGCCGCGGGTGGGGTCGAAGGTGATGTCCTTCTGCTCCAGGAACTGCTCGGGCACCTCGCCGGCCTGCTCGCTCGCCGTGGGCCGGCCGCCTTCGAGCAGTCGCGCGGCCGCGTCGACGGCCGTCCAGGTGGAGACCGGGAAGTCGATGTTCAGGGCGGCGGTCAGTGCGCCGTCCTTGATGTCCTGCAGGTTGCCGGCGGTGGGGCCGAAGCCGACGGTGGTGACGGACAGGCCGGCGGCCTTCAGCGCCGCCGGCAGGCCACCGGCCGCCGAGAGGCTCACGAACACCGCGGCCTTGGTGTCCGGGTGGGCCTGCAGGTCGGTCACGACGGTGCGCGGCGCCGTCGTTCCGATGGTGCTCACGTCGATCGGGACGACGCGCACCTTGCACGACGGGCAGTTCGCCTTCATCTCGTCCTGGAAGGCCTTCTGCACCGGGGCCGAGATGTCGAGGGCGGGCAGGGTGTAGAGGACGGTCTCGGTCTGTGCGCCCTTCTTGGCGATCACCCAGTCGGCGAGCAGCTTCCCGTTGCGCCGGCTCAGGTCCTCGCCGAGGTAGTTGAACGTGATGCCGTACTGCTTCACGTCCTTGGCGATCTGGAGGGAGACCACCTTGGTGCCGGCGTCGGAGAGCTTCTGCAGGCCACCGCCGAACAGGGCCGGGTCGATCGCGCCGAGGAGCACGGCGTCCGGATTCATCGAGGCGACGGTCGACGCGGCGGCCTGCGCCGTCTGCGCGGTCGCACCGGCGTTCACCACCGTCAGCGTCCCGCCCAGCCCCTTGACCGCCTGCTGCACGAAGGTGCCCACCAGGGCGCAGATCGGCGTCGAGCACTGCAGATAGACGAACTTCTTGCCGGCCGGAAGCTGCTCCGCCAGCTGGTCACTCACCGGAAAGGCGGTCGGCAGGACGGTGTAGGGCGCGATGGCCGCCTTCGCCGCCTCGACGTTCGCGACCTGGCCCGCGGCCGAGCCCGACGGGGAGGCCGAGCCCGCCGAGGAGCTGCAGGCCGCGAGCGACACGACGGTGACCGCCGAGATGCAGGCCGCGGCCACCCGCGAGGTGTTGAGGTGGTTCGAACGCCGCCCGCGGGCGGCGCTGCTGGCTCTGGCGTCACTGAACTCTGCGAGCATCTTCTTCGCTCCTGTTTGGTACGCGAGGGAGGGTTCGACGTTGCGAACAGGCTCGTCCGGGGACTGCCTCCGCGAACTCCGCGCGGCGTCTTCCCGGGACAATTGAGCCGAACCAATAGGCTGAACCGATAGGGCGTAACCCTGCATCGGGCCGATGGGAGTGTCAAGGGTTTTGCGCCGCCGTGACGTTCACGTTTCAGGACGGTTATAAACCTAATGGTTAGGCCTGATAGCGGATCGCCGCAGTCGACGCGACCGCGTCAACGCGCAGGTGGAGCACGGTGGATGCCGCAGGGCGCGCGGCGGCCCGCCCTGCATGGTGTCGAGGCGGGGCGCCGAGGCAGCCCGCCTCGCAGGGCGTCGGGGCAGGGCGTCGGGGCTCAGCCCGAGTGGCGGTGCGCCTCGGCGGCGTGCCGGGCGGCGACGACGTCGCCGGCGACGATGGCGGCGACCAGGTCGCTGTGGACCTTCAGCCGCTGCGCCAGGTAGTCGCCGCCGGGGGACTGCGAGTCCACGAGCGACACCTGGTTGACGAACTCGTAGAGGCCGACGTACGTGCCCCTCAGCACGGTGTTCGGCGAGATGGCCGCGATGCGGAGGTGCAGGTCCCAGTTGAGCGAGACGAACCGGGACACGTCGTCCAGGCTCTTCTTCATCGCCGTGATCAGCGCCTTGAGCTCACGTGCGTCCTTGGCCGACCGGTACTGGGCCGCGTGCACGGCGACCAGCGGTTCGAGCTGCTCGCGGACCTCGATGGCCCCGGCGACCGCCGACGGCTCACCGTGCACGGTGAGAAGCGTGCGTCCCAGCCGGACCACGGGATCCGTCGCCGCGACGAACAGCCCGCCGCCGGGGCCGGGCCGGACCGCGATCCGTCGTCGTTCCTGGAGCAGCCGGATCGCCTCGTTGACGGTGGCCCTCGCGACGCCGGTCTGCTCGCGCAGGTCGGCGCGGGTGCCGATGTGGTCACCGGGGCGCAGCCCACGCTTCTCGATCGCGTCCTCGACGTAGGCCACGACCTCCTCGGCGCGGGTGCGGGGTGCTGGAAGGACCATGGATGGAGCCTAACGGATACCTCCGATGCACGAGCCCGGGGCCGGTCCGGTGGGCGGGGCCCGGCCGGGCGTCCCCGTCGGCCGGACGCCTTGACGGAACCGCCCGAAGATCGCATGCTGAACTATCCAGACCTAATGGTTAGGTCTATTTACTCCGACCGGCCCTCACCGCCGACGGACGTGGACGAGAGAACAGCGAAGCTGGAAGGCACTGCGATGAGACTTGTCGGGTACCGCACGGCGGCGGGCGGCGCGATCGGCCGACTGGACGGCGAATCGAAGCTGGTGCCGCTCGGCGGCATGGAACAGTTCTGGGCGGACCCCGCGCGAGCCGTCATGCAGCCGGCGGGGAGCCTCCTCGACACCACCGGACTGACCCTGGTGCCACCGGTGCCGCCCACCGCGCGCGTCCTGTGTGTCGGGCTGAACTACGCCGACCACGTGGCCGAAGGAGCCTTCCAGCGGCCGGCCCACCCCGCCGTCTTCGGCCGCTGGACCAGGTCGCTCACCGTCTCGGACACGCCCGCACCGGTGCCCACCGGGGAGCAGGGCCTGGACTGGGAGGGGGAACTCGCCGTGGTCGTCGGCCGGGAGACGAAGGACGTCCCGGCCGCGGACGCGCTGGACGCCGTCTTCGGCTACGCCGTGTTCAACGATCTCACCGCCCGCAACGCCCAGCACCGTACGACCCAGTGGACGGTCGGCAAGAACGCCGACCGGAGCGGCCCGATGAGCGGCATCGTCACGGCGGACGAAGTGGGCGACCCCGGGGCCGGCCTGCGCATCGTCACCCGCGTCAACGGCGCGGTCGTGCAGGACGGCAGCACCGCGGACATGATCTTCGGCGTCGGCGAGATCGTGGCCTACCTCAGCAGGGCGATGACGCTGTACCCCGGTGACCTCATCGTCACCGGCACCCCGCACGGCGTCGGGTACGCCCGCCGGCCACCCCGGTTCCTCCACCCCGGCGACGAGGTGACGGTCGAGATCGAACGCGTCGGCTGCATCCGCACACCCGTCGTCGCGGCGCCGTAGCGGCCGTCCGGACCGCGTGGCCGGGGCCGTACGGCCCGACCGGCAGGGCCGGCTCCCCGCCCGGGGCGGGGGCACCGAACAGAACACCGTAAGAAGGAGACGACAGTTGATACTCGTGACGGCGGCAAACGGCAACCAGGGCAAGTTGCTGATCCCACGCCTCCTGAAGGCCGGAGCCGGGCTTCGCGCCTGTGTCCGCTCCGAGGAGTCGGCTCGAACCCTCCGCGAGAGCGGTGTCGCCGACGTCGTCGTCGGGGACATCGGCGACCCGGACGTCCTGGCCCTGGCCCTGCGCGGCGTGCAGACGGTCTACTACATCGGGCCGGCCCTCCACCCCCGGGAACGGGAGATGGGCTTCGCCGCCATCGACGCCGCCCGGGCGGCCGGCGTGCGGCACTTCGTCCTCAGCTCCGTGCTGCACGCGGTCATCACGGATCTCGTACAGCACGAGATCAAGCGTGACCTGGAGGAGCACCTCCTCTCCTCGGGAATGGAGTTCACCATCCTCCAGCCCGCCAACTACATGCTGCGCCACCGGCTCAAGCCCGCCTTCGAGGAGGGCGTCTTCCGGCTGTCCTGGGCACTGGACCGCCACCAGTCGATGGTGGACGTGGGCGACGTGACCGAAGTGGCCGCCGCCGTCCTCCTCGACGGCGAACGCCACGCGGGCGCCACGTACGAGCTCGTGTCGCCCGGGCGCTACACGGCCCACGACCTCGCGGGAGTCGTGGCAGCGGTGACAGGGCGCGACGTCGTCGCGGAACAGATCGACTCCGAGGCGTTCCTGAAGGGGGCCCTCGGAACCGACAACCCGGCCGACTTCCCGTATCAGGCCCGGCTCCTGCGAGCCATCAGCAGCCGCTACAGCAGTCACGACTTCATCGGGAACCCCAACGTGCTGACCTGGCTGCTCGGCCGGCGCCCGACGACCTTCGAGCAGTTCACCCGTACGGAGTTCGCCGCGTTCACGGCTGCGGGTGCTGCCCGGTCCGGGTGACCGTCGACCCGCCTGACGTGCACCTGTGCGCGGTGCACGGTGGCAGCACGTGGGCCTCGCCGGCGACGCCGGCGAGGCCCACTGCGTTCGGCCCGGCGTGGCCGAGCCCTCCTTCAGGAGTGGAAGCCGCTCAGCCGCGGGCCGCCGCCGCGGCGGTGATCCAGTTCCTGAACTCGATGGCGAAGTGCTGGAGGTGGCCCTCCAGGACGTCCTCCGGGCAGGTGGTGGGCAGATAGACCGAGAGGCTGGAGGTGAAGCCCTCCTCGGTGTCACCGAACTGGATCAGCACCCGTCCGATGATCGTGCCGTCGGCGAGGAAGAGGTTCGTGGCCTGCTTGTGCGGGAACTCGGCCTCCGGGAGGACTTCTTCCGCGTCCGCGGCCCACGTCATCGCCTCTTCGCCCCAGCCGCCCAGGTAGAAGGAGGCGACGTGGGCGCCGACGTTCTCCACCACGTGGACCGTTCCGTCCTCCTGGTTGGTGATCGTGTAGTGCTCCGGGTGCGCCGCGAGCAGAACGCTCTCGTCGGCGAAGGCCTTGTTCATCCAGCCCAGGAACTCGCCCGAGGTGAGGCCCCGCGTCGCGAGGACCGTCGTTCCTCCCGTGAAGCCGCCGTCGGAGGTGCGGGCGCTCTCCCGCAGGGCGGCGTTGCCCTCCTCGATGTCCGCGGCCAGGAGGTCGAGCAGGCCCTGACGTCCCAGCCGCGCCCGGAAGCGTGCCACGGCGCGGCGGGCGTAGAACAGCTCGAAGTCGTCGATGCTGTTGGCGCCGGCCGGCTCCGACGCGAGCGTCACGGTCACGGGCTGTGAAGTCTGGTTCGCGGTCATTTCCGGATCTCCTAAAATGCGAATGCGAATCTACATTATCGATAGTAGGCGGGGGGGGTTCGCCGCTTGTCAAGGCCGGCTGCCGTGGCCGCCCCGCTACCATGCGGAACATGACTGACGAGCCGAACCATCGTGTGCACTACCGGGAACCCCGGCAGGCACGCAGTGCCGAGACCCTGGCTCGTGTCCTGCGGGCGGCCGAGGAACTGGTGTCCGAGACCGGGCTGGAGGAGATGACGATCACCGGCGTCGCGGCGCGCGCCGGCGTGTCGGTGGGCTCGATCTACCGCCGCTTCGAGGGCAAGGAGCAGTTGGTCGCCGCCCTGACGGAGCGGATGCTGGAACGGCGCGAGCAGTACGTGGCCGAGCGGCTGCGCGAGGCCGAGCCGTCGCTCTCCGGCGTCATGGACGCCTACGCGCTGGCGCTGCTGCAGTCCTTCGCCGACAGCAGCAGCCTCTTTCCGGAACTGCTGCGTGCGCGGGGAACCGCCGGCGCCCTGGAGCGCGGGGCCCGCACCATCACCGAGATCCAGCGCTACCTGATCGAAGCGGCGATCCCCTATGCCGGCGAGATCCGGCGCTCCGACCCGCAGGTGGCGCTGGACACGGTGGCCCGCGCCGTCCTCGGCGCCTGCTTCCACACCTCGGTGCACCCCGACCGTCCTGCCGGTGAGGCTGCCCTGCGCCGCTACGCGGACGAACTCGGCGACATGGCGATCGCCTACCTGCGCACTCCCGACCGCCGCCCCGCCGCCCGGTCCTGAGCCGCCGGTCTTCCGGGGACGCCGAGGCCCCCCGTGGCGCCCCGCCGCGCGCCACGGGGGGCCGCCGTTCCACGGGCCCTCGGTGGCTCAGGTGGTCTTGTTCGGCACGGTGGGCGCGGTGGGCGCGGTGGGCGCGAAGCGGTCCAGCGTGGTGATCCCCGCCACCTTGTGCGGTTCGGCTCCGGCCATCAGCCGCCCGTAGTTCTCGGCCAGGGCCTCAAGGTTGAGAGCGCCGTGCAGCGTGACGACGCGCGCGTCGCGCCAGGCCCGCTGGATGGGCTCGCTCTGCATGATCGCGGTCGAGCCGGAGTTCCGCTGGAGCAGCTCGATCGCCTCGGCGCACCATTTCGCCGCGTACGCCGTCTCGACCAGGACCCGGCCGCTGAACATCTGCATGTACGCCGGATCGGCGGGGGTGCCGGCGGCCGCGAGGGCGCCGAGCCGGTCGGTCTCCTCGGCGTTGGCACGGGACATCAGCGTGGCCGACTGGATCTTCGAGTGAACCTCGGCGAGCAGCAGGTGCGTGAGGGGCGCCTCCAGCTGGTTCCTGTACGTGGTGCCGCGGACGGGCCGGCCGGCGGAGCGCTCCAGGAACCGTTCCAGTGCGCCCTGGGCGAGGCCGATCGACATCCCCGCCATGGTGCTGAACGCCCAGCCGAGTGAGGGCACCTTCCAGAGGTCGCCCTTGAGGCCGTTCTCGATGCTCCCGTCGGCGATCCGGCGGAAGTCGACGCCGCGGTGTTCCGGAACGAAGAGCTCGTCCCCCGCGAGGGTCAGGGAGACGCTGCCGGTGGCGCACATACCGGCGACCTGCCAGTCGTCGAGGAACCGGAGCTCGTCACGCGGAACCTGGAGGGCCACCAGGTAGCGGCCCTCGCCCTCGCCGTCGTCCGCGATGCAGCCGAGGTTCGTGAACGGCGCCCAGAGCGAGTCGCTCCCGAAGGTCCACGGGCCGCCGGAGACGACCCAGCCGCCCTCGACCCGCTTCGCACGTCCCCGGGAGGCCGGGAAGTGG
This sequence comes from Kitasatospora sp. NPDC057223, assembly GCF_042669755.1. Classification (NCBI taxonomy): domain Bacteria; kingdom Bacillati; phylum Actinomycetota; class Actinomycetes; order Kitasatosporales; family Streptomycetaceae; genus Kitasatospora; species Kitasatospora sp. NPDC057223. Next base: position 24,934 of record NZ_JBHUWW010000103.1, read on the forward strand.
CTCGAACCGGCGACCCGCGGCCCGACCCATGCCGGACCGTAGACCTCCTCGACGACGCGTGCGCCCGAACCCACCGGAATCCAGTTCGTCGAGGCTCCCGCCCAGACGGTCCACCCGCACGAGCCGTCCCACTTGGAGACCTCGGAGATGACGTCCAGCTGCTCCCGGACGGTCAGCTCGTAGCCGCCGAACTCGGCGGGGCTGCCGATGTCGAAGACGCCGGTGGCATCCAGGTCGGCGATGGTCTCGTCCGAATGACGGCCCGCGCGTTCCGCGTCCGCCGCGCGCTCCCGCAGGGTGGGCCCGAGCGCGCGCACCTTTTCGAGGATCTTTGTCAGCCTGTCGGACGTGTCTGGGGTCGAAGCCATCGTCGTTCTCTCCTGTAAGGGTGTTCGTGCAGATCGAGGGCTGCGCCGGTGCTGCCGGGGATCACCTCGGCGGCACCGCCGGCAGCCGGACGTCTCGTCGACGCGGCTCGGGTGACGGCGGCCGGCGGCTGGGAGTGCCGAGCCCCGGCCGGCCGGTGATGGATGTCCGCACGGTCCTGATACTCGATTCTGGCTGGCCGGCGGGTCGGACGCTTGCAGTGGCCTGCGCAGGTCGGGGGCCGCCGGTCCGCACGGCACCGCGCGGCGCCGTGCACTCTGCGTCCGGACGTGCCCCGGACCGCCCGGGGGCCCGGCCGCGGAGATTGCCGTGATGGGTACGCTAGGAGGGCCCACCGCAAAGTGTCAACATTTCTGCGACGTTTCGCTGAGATCGACTTGCCGTGAACCCAGGGCGTCCGGTGTCGACCTGGCCCGAAGCTGACCCTTGGCGCATGGGTCGACCGAGGTCGGAGGCGGTTTGAGGCCGTGGCAGCGTCGGAGCTCCATTGCCTCGGAGGGTGCCGCGAGGCTTCATTCGCGGCTCTCAACGGGTGGGGACCGGCCAGTTGGCAGGCCGGAGAGTGTTGACAGTCTTTCGGTGGCTCCTGATGATGGTGCCCAGGTCCGCCACCGCCTCGTCGGCCTCGTGCCGTCACCGGGCATGGCAGGAGCCGATCCGGAAGCCGCCTCGTCGGGGCCGAGGGAAGACAGCGCCGCCGTCACCGCCGGCCGACTCCTGACCGACGCCGCACGCACGCCGCACGCACGCCGCGACGTGCCGCCGCGGCCACCGGCACGGAACCGGCGAGCCCGCCCCACCGACCGGCTGAAACGGCCTTCCGCGCGCCGCGCCCCCCGCACGGCATTTCCGCGGCCGACGTCAGGGCAAGTTCCCGATGTGAATTCAGCGTGGTAAACGAAAGATTACGCTGCGAGCGGGTATTCCTGCCCACTGGCAGCTTCAGGAACAAGGAGAGCCGACATGGTCGAGCACGACAAGGCAGCGATTATCGAGGTCCTGAATCTCTACGGTCTCGCGCTCGATGCGCACGCGTGGGACTTGTTCGACCGCATCTTCGCGGAGGACGTGACGGCGGAATTCGGCCCGGCCGGGGCCGCCTGGAAGGGCCTCGCCGAATTCAAGCGCTCCTTCGCGGAGTTCCACAAGGGACTCGACGGCCACCAGCACACGATGATGGGCCACGTGGTGCACGTCGACGGCGACAAGGCCTACGCGTTCAGCTACGGCAATTGGCTTCTCGTGCGCGAATCGGCCGAAGGCGGTTCGTCCTGGGAAGGGACGGGCTGGTACGACGACGAACTCGTCCGCACCGAGCAGGGCTGGCTCATCAAGCACCGGGTCTGTCGGCTGATGTCCTGGACCGGTAACCCGCTGGTTCCCGAGCCCAACGCCGAGCACCACCCCGACATGCAGACGAACGTGCTGCGGGAGCACGCCGAGGCGGGGAAGATCGCCTTCCTGAACGCGATCCGGGCGAAGTAGCCACGGAGACCGCGGCCCGAACCCGGCGGACACCGCAGGAGCCGACCGGGGGCGAGGCCCCGGATCGGCGCGGAGCAGGCCGGTCACTCCTTCCACGGCAGCGCTGCCACGGGCAGCCGTACCCCCGGGCCGCAGGCCGGTCCGGGGGTACGGCTGCGTTCCCGCGTGCGCGGCCGTCCGGCCGGTGTCGCGTGCCGTCGGTACCCGTCGGGGCCGTTCCGCTCCAGGACCGGACCGCCCTCAGGACTGGAGGGTCTGTTCGGCCCAGATGGTCTTGCCGCTGAGCCCGTAGCGGCTGCCCCAGCGGGTGGCGAGCTGGGCGACCAGGAACAGGCCGCGGCCGCCCTCGTCGGTGATGAGGGCGCGGCGCAGACGGGGCTGGGTGTTGCTGGGGTCGCTCACCTCGCAGATGAGCGTGGTGTCGTGGATGAGTCGCAGCCCGACAGGGCCGCCGGCGTAGCGGATGGCGTTGGTGACCAGCTCGCTGACGATCAGTTCGGTGGCGAAGCCGAGCTCGTCCAGTTTCCACTCGGCGAGCTTCCCGGCGGCGGCGGCCCGGGCGTCCGCCACCGCCGCCGGGTCGGCCGCGAACTCCCAGTACGCGACGGTGTCGGCCGGCAGGGCATCGGTACGCGCCAGCAGCAGGACGGTGTCGTCGCGGGCCGGCAGGTGCGCACCCTCGGCGACGAGGGCCCGGCCGAGTGAGTTCAGGGTGCGTCCGGAGCGGTGGAGGCCGGTCAGCCGCTCGGCGATGCGGTCGACGTCGCCGTCGTAGCGCTGGGTGAGGCCGTCGGTGTAGAGGGCGAGGAGGCAGTCGGGGGGCAGGTCGACGGTGGTGGGCTCGAACGGCAGGCCGCCGATGCCGAGGGGAGGGCCGGGGCGCATCGGTACCGGCTCGGCGGTGCCGTGCGGGGCCACCAGGAGCGGTGGCGGGTGCCCGGCCGAGGCCAGGGTGCACCGGCCCGCCACCGGGTCGTAGAGCATCACCAGGCAGGTCGCGCCGACGGAGTCGCGGTGCGCCGGGTCCGCCTCGGCGGTCAGGCGTGCCACCAGTCCGTCGAGGTGGGTGAGCAGCTCGTCGGGGGCGAGTTCGAGGTCGGCGAGGGTCTGGACGGCGGTGCGCAGCCGGCCCATGGTGGCGGTGGCGTGCAGCCCGTGACCGGTGACGTCGCCGACCACCAGGGCCGTGCGCAGCGAGGGCAGGGCGATCACGTCGAACCAGTCGCCGCCGATCCCGGCGCCGCCCGCGGCGGGCAGGTAGTGGCCGGCGGTCTCCAGCGTGCTGGTGCGGGTGGCGGCCCGGGGGAGCAGGCGCTGCTGGAGCGCGGTGGCGGCACGGTGCTCGCGGGTGTAGCGGCGGGCGTTGTCGACGGCGAGGGCGGCGTGCGCGGCGATCTCGGACAGCAGATCGGTGTCCTGCCCGTTGAACGGCTCGGGGCGCTCGGTACGCCACACGGCGGCGACACCGAGCACCATGCCCCGGGCGAACAGCGGGGCCACGACGAGGGAGTGGCCCGCCTCGGGGGCCGCCGCACGGAGGAAGGCCGGATCGGCGAGGGTGCTCTCCAGGGTCACCCGGTCGACGGCGACCGCGCGACCCTCCTGGAACAGCCGGATCAGCGGACTGTCCGGGAACGCGGGGATGGCCGCTCCCTGCTGGAAGAGCGCCGAGGGCCAGTCACCGTGTCCCGAGCGCACGGCGATCCGGCGCAGGTGCAGGTCGCCCGCCCCGGAGATCCTGGGCGGCTCGTCACCGACCAGGACGGCCTCCGCGAGGTCGACCCATGCCAGATCCCCGAAGGCGGGGACGAGGACGTCGGCGATCTCCCGGGCGGTCCGGCCCACGTCCAGCGAACGCCCGATCGCCGTGGACACCCGATGCCGCAACTCCAGCCGGTGGGCCGCCTCGAAGTGCGCCGTGGCATCGGTGAACAGCACGGCGACCCCTTCGGGCCGGCCCCGGTCGTCGTCCAGCCGGAGGGCGGACACCGAGAAGGCCCACTCCTCCGCCGGGTGGCCGAGCGCGCGCGCCCGCTGCTCGCGGGCCACCACCGGCTCACCGGTCTCCAGCAGGCCGCGCAGCGCGGCCTCGGCGTCGGCGGCGTCCTCCTCGTGCATGATGTCGCGCAGCCGGCTGCCGGCGAGGAACGGCAGACCGTCGTAGACGGCGGAGCGGAGATTGCTCCGCACGACGGCCAGATCCGTGTCCCGCAGCACGAACCCGATCCGCCCCTGGGCCAGCAGGGCACGCAGCAGGGCGGCCCCCTGATGGGCCTCGGCGGCCCGGTCGGCGTCGACGGCCAGGACCAGGAAGCGGGCGGGGGACGCCGTCGGCAGGACGCGGTAGCCCACCGCGACCGCCTCTCCCGAGCCGCCGGTCAGCCGCGCCGTGCCCGTACAGGGAAGGCCGCCGTCGGCCGGGAGGGCGGCAGGGGACTGCGCCCGGTCGGCGACCAGCCGCAGAACCGACCGGCCGCACACCTCGGCGGCCGGCCGGCCGAGCAGCTCCGCAGCCGCCGAGGACCACCACACCACCACGCCCCGGGCATCGACCAGGGCGGCCGCGACGTCGGCGAGGACACCGCCGTTGCTGGTGGAGAAGGCACTCACCGTGCTGCTCACCGCCTGTCCTACGGCCCACCGCTTGGGCCCCGGAAACCCGTGACGACCTTCATTATGGGCGCTATCACCCGATTCAGAAAGATTGTCCCGGCCGCGCTGACCTCCGGCCCGGCGGCTCCGGTCCGGAGGTCCCGCAGGGCTGCGGCGACGCCCTCGCGGTCGGGCCGGCGGGGCCGGCTAGGCGGACTTGACGGGGAGCTGCAGGTAGGACGCGCGGTCCCCGCCGGTGTGGATGACGTGCTTCCCGCTGTTGCGGGGGACGTAGTCGCGGGTCATCGGCATCAGCCCGCCCAGTGCGTTCCGTGCGCTGACGACCAGCCGGAGCTGCTCGCCGGGATAGAACACCAGCCCGACCGGGGAGAGGTCGATCTCGACCTCGACGACCTCGCCGGGGCTCAGCTTCTCGACCCGGTCGAAGCTGTGGGCGGGAACGGCGTCGGTCGTCAGGTTCTTGTCCAGGTGCCGGGCGGACACCCGCAGACGGCCGTTCGAGCCCTTGTACCGCAGCACGGAGGCGCCGTGCTCGGTGAGGTCCTGCAGCATCGCACTGCGACCGGGCACGGTGAACTGCTGCAGCGGCGTGCCGTGCCGGTCCAGCTTCTGGACCAGGACGAACAGGTCCATGTCGTCCGCGCCCTCCGCCTCGACCCACAACCGCGCCTTGGGGTAGCCGACCAGCGTCGTCTCCTCGCTGAAGCCGGCCACGAAGGAGGCCAGGCCCGGCTTCGCCTCCGCGGCGTAGGCCGCCTGCGCCCCCTCCGGGGGCTGCGCGGTGGTCAGCGTGCGCGAGCGGCCGTCGAGGTAGTACTTCGTGCAGGTGACGTCCGCCGGGGGGAAGGCGTCCGCGGCCTGGTCGACGCGGTCGCCGCCTTCGAGGTCGAGCAGGCTGTACCGGACGCGGGGCGTCCGCTCCCAGCCGTTGTCCTCGCCCTTCAGGTAGTGGTCGAAGAACCGGCGCAGGTCCTCGACGTGTTCCTCGTCGTAGTAGTCGGGCCACTCCTGCGTGTTGTGGATGCGCAGCCACTTGTCCTCGGAGGCGATCCTCCGCCAGCCGCGGAACGTGCCGACCGTGTGCAGCGTGTTGGAGTAGCTGGCGACGACATAGGCCGGCACGGTGATCCGCTCGAACCGCGGGGTCTTGTCCTCCCACAGGTCGTCGACCAGCGGGTGGCGTTCGACCTCGGTGAGGATGTCCTCGCGGAGGTTGTTGCCCTCGTAGCTCTGCTTCTGCAGCCGTTCGGCGAAGCCGGTGTCGGGCATGCCGCCGCGCAGCACGAGATCGCGGTAGACGTCGCTCAGGCCCTCCCACGGGTTGATCGCCGCGAGGTGGGGCGGCTGCTCGGCGGCGGTGAACCACTGGGCGATCGCCAGGTAGGAGGTCCCGCTCATCGCGACCTTGCCGTTGCACCAGTCCTGGACGGCCAGCCACTCGATCAGGTCGTGGCAGTCCTCGCCCTCCTGGCGGCCGAACATCGCGCTGTCGCCCTCGGAGTTGGCGATGCCCCGGGGGTCCGGGTTGCAGACGGCGTAGCCCTGCGCGCACCAGTACGCCGGGTCGGGGCCCTCGAACTTCTGCAGCCCCGAGAGGGCCCCGTTGTCGATGCCGAGCATGGTGAACAGGCCGAGGACGCTCGGGGCGGTGCCGTGGTTCTTGCCGTACGGGCTCCAGGCGACGATGACGGGCACCTTCTCGGTGCCGGCGGGCCGGAGCACGTCGACGCGGATGGTGACACCGTCGCGCAGGGTCACGGCGACGTCCTTGTCCAGCACGATGTCGGTCGGCAGCGCCCGGAACCGGGGATCGATCCGGGAGCCCGCCGGCAGCGTCCGGGTGCCGGGCTCGAACTCGTTCAGCAGTCCGTGCACGGGGCCCGCCTGGTAGTGCGACGGCTCGAACGCCTTCTCTTCCTGGATCATTGCCGTTTCCTTCATCTGTGGGTGGGTCGAGACCGCGTCTGTCCGTGCTCGGTCGCGCCGTGGCACGACCGGGCGGCTCGGTATCGCTGCCGTACGGCCGGCGATGGACGGAGCGGATGGGGGATCGAAGCCCGCAGGCTCGGAGAGCGTGTCCGTGCTCGGTGGTCCGGCACGCCGTACGCTGCGCCGGCCCGGCTCCGGGGGCGATCCGGACTGATCCGTCCGGGCGATCGCCTCGGCGAACGTGCAGGCCCGGAAGGGGGTGGGGGGCTCTGCGGCTCGGAGCGCGATACATTCATCAATGTAAGCTGTAGTTGGGTTCCAGTCCAGAAGCAGGACCTGATCGAGATCAGCCGTCCCGCCGGCTGTTCCGTTCGCCGGCGCTCCGCGTCACCGCGGACAGCCGCCGCACGGCACGACGCCTCAGCCCGCGTCCCCGCGGAAGGCCGCCAGGATCCCCTCGGCCGCCAGGGTCGCGGTCAACTCACCGTTCCTGACCTGTTGTTCCAGGCCGGGTGCCAGCGCGCGTACGGCCGGGTCGGCGTGCAGGCGGCCGAGGAGTTCGTCGTGGACCATCGCCCAGACCCAGTCGACCTGCTGTTCGCGACGTCGGGCGGTGAGCCGTCCGGTGGAGTCCAGCAGCACCCGGTGTTGCTGGAGGCGTTCCCAGAGGGCACCCAGACCGGTCTCCTCACGCGCGCTGCAGGTGAGCACCGGCGGTGTCCAGAACGCGTCCCTACCGTGTATCAGGCGTAGTGCGCCGGTGAGTTCGCGGGCGGCGGTTTTGGCGTCGAGTTCGTGGGGGCCGTCGGCCTTGTTGACGGCGACGATGTCGGCGAGTTCGAGGACGCCCTTCTTGATGCCCTGGAGCTGGTCGCCGGTGCGGGCGAGGGTGAGGAGGAGGAAGGTGTCGACCATGCCCGCGACGGTGGTCTCGGACTGGCCGACGCCGACGGTCTCGACGAGGACGACGTCGTATCCGGCGGCCTCCATCACGATCATGGATTCGCGGGTGGCGCGGGCGACGCCGCCGAGGGTGCCGGAGGTGGGGGAGGGGCGGACGAAGGCGTTGGGGTCGACGGCGAGGCGCTCCATGCGGGTCTTGTCGCCGAGGATGGAGCCGCCGGTGAGGGTGGAGGTGGGGTCGACGGCGAGGACGGCGACCCGGTGGCCGTGGGCGGTGAGCATGGTGCCCAGGCCCTCGATGAAGGTGGACTTGCCGACGCCGGGGACGCCGGTGATGCCGACCCGCACGGCGTCGCCGCTGTG
>NZ_JBHUWW010000104.1:0-32578 GCF_042669755.1 Kitasatospora sp. NPDC057223
AGCTCTCAGAGCCTTCTCCGGCCGGGCCCCTGCGTCGTGCGCGGGTGCCTGGCCGTCAGAGCCGGCCGGGCTCGCCGTACGGGGCCTGCTGCGGCGCCGGGGCCTGCGGCGGGACGGACCCGTAGCGGGCCGGGCGGCGCCCGCGCGGGTGGCGGGTCAGGGTGTACCCGGCGACGCCGGCGAGCGCGGCGAGCGCGCCGCCCGCGACCGTCCAGAACCAGCGGCTGTTCCAGCCGGAGAACCAGCCGGTGTACCAGTGCGACTCGGGCTCGACCGGGGCGGCCGCCCTGGCGCCGGCGGCCGGTACGGCGGTGGTTCCGGGCGCGACGGTGGCGCCGGCGTTGACCGGCGGCACCAGCGGTGCCTTGAGCGAGCCGCCCTCGGGCTGGGCGTCGTCCTGGCCGCCCCTGGTGGTGATGTGCAGCTGGACGGAGGCGGCGAGGCCGAGGTCCTGCTGCGGCGCGTCGGTCACCGACAGCCGGACGTAGTAGGTGCCGGGCAGCGGGTCGCCCGACCACGGCTCGGCCCAGGAGCGGACCTGGCGCAGCGTGCAGCTGAGCGCCAGCGAGGCCGCGGCGGCCTCACCGGTCGCGTTCTGCGTGCCGGCGGTGCAGGACTGGCGGCGGCGCAGGCCGTCGAAGACCTCCACGCTCCAGGTCTGCGGCCCGTGCCGGTCGGCCGCCGGGGCGAGCGTGACGTTCAGCGCGACCGTCGGCGTCCGGCCCTCGGCGGCGGCGAAGGCCCAGTAGAGGTAGTCGCCGGTGGAGGCGGCGACCTTGGCGTCCTGGCCGGGGGCCAGGGTGGTCGCGGTCAGGAAGGTCGTCCCGACCTTGCTGGTCGGCGCGGTGCTGCCGGCACTGGGCGAGGCCGACGCCGACGGCGAGGCCGCCGAGGCGGCGGGCGCGGGCAGTGCCGCCAGCACGGGCGCCGCCAGCGCCAGGGCGGCGAGCGAGGTCCGGAGGAGTGAGGTCCTGAGAGTCGTACGCATGGTCAGTTCTCCCGCCAGACGGCGATGCGCCAGCGGGCGACCCAGCCGAAGATCAGGCCGGTCAGCAGGCCGGCGAAGGTCAGCACGAGCAGCAGGATCCAGCCGTGCCCGAGGCCCATCGCGGGGCCGTCCGGGGCCGGGGAGGCGGCGGCCAGGTCGACCGTCAGCTCCAGCGGCAGGCCGGGGTCGGCCGCCACGCCCGGCTGCGGTGCCAGCGAGTTGCTGACGACCAGGCAGACGTTGGTGACCGCCGGGCCGCTGGGCGAGGCACCGGCCGTCGCGGACGCGGTCGCGGACGCGGAGGACATCGAGGACGACCAGCGCAGGCCGGCCGACGCCACGTCGGTGCGGCCGCTGCCCGCGTCGGTGCCGCGGACGAGCTCCTGCCCGGCGGTGCTGGTCGCCTGGAGCAGCACGCCGTAGTCCCGGGCCACCGCCCGGTCGACCGACACGCTCACCGAGGCCCGCAGCTCCTGCCCGGCCTGCACCGGCACCCGGTAGACCCGGTGCTCGGAGAACTTCTCCCGGTCGCTGTACACACCGGGCGTCAGGACGGGCGCGCTCTCGCACTTGTCGGCGCCGGCCGTCTTGGTGGGCGTCACGGTGTAGGTGTCGGCCGAGCGGTCGACCAGCTGCTTCACCTTGTCGGTGAGCTGCGCCTGGGTCCGGACGTCCGTGTAGGTGCCGCCGGTCGCGTTGGCGATGCAGAGCAGCTGCTGGCGGGTCTTGTCGTCGTGGGCCAGGCCGAGGGTGTCGACGACCAGGTGGATGCCCTGGGCGGCGAGTTCGCGGGCGACGTCGCACGGGTCCGGCGGGGCGCAGGAGTCCTCGCCGTCGGTGATCAGCACCACCCGGCGGGTGGTCTCGCCGGTGCCGAGGTCCTGGGCGGCGCCGCGCAGGGCGAGGCCGATCGGGGTCCAGCCGGTGGGGCGCAGGGTGGCGACGGCGGTCTTGGCCTCGACCTTGTCGGTCCGGCCGACCGGGAACAGCTGCTTGGTGTCCAGGCAGCCCTGGGCCTTGTCGTCCCCGGGGTAGTTGGCGCCGAGGGTGCGGATGCCGAAGTCGGTCTCCGCCGGCAGGGCGTCGATCACCTCGTTCAGCGACTGCTGGGCCACCGCGATGCGGCTCTTGCCCTCGATGTCGGTGGCCCGCATGGAGCCGCTGACGTCGAGGACCAGGTCGACCCTGGGGGCCTCCGCGGTGCTCCGGGTGGGGGCGGTGGCGCCGCCTGATGGTTCGTCGGCATGGGCGGGCAGGCCGCTGAGCAGCGCACCGCCCGCTATCGCGAGAGCGGCCAACAGGCTGCCGAGCCTGGCCGTCGGTCGTCGGTCGGTAGTCACCCGCCGAATCCTAGGGATCATCAGTTGGGCGTGGCCAACGCGGGGGCCGTGCTGACGCCCTCCCGACACGCCGCGAACTACCCTGCCGGGCAAAGGGATGGGAGGGCGCATGCGGCTGACCGGCGTCGGCAAGCGGTACACCCGGGGTGGCCGCTGGATCCTGCGTGGTGTCGACCTGGAGCTGCGCCCGGGGGAGCTGCTGAGGATCGAGGGGGCCAACGGCAGCGGCAAGTCCACCCTGCTCAGGCTGGCCGCCGGGATCGAACGGCCCACCGCGGGCCGGGTCGAGGTGCCCGGCCGGCGCGCGTACGTCCCCGAGCGGTTCCCGCCCGCGCTGCCCTTCGACGCGCAGACGTACCTCGTCCGCCTCGGCCGGGTGCACGGCCTGCCGGCGGCCGAGGCGCGCCGCCGGGCCGGCCACTGGCTGGACCGCTTCGGCATCGCCGACCGCTCGGGCACCCAGCTGCGCCACCTCTCCAAGGGCAGCTGCCAGAAGGTGGCGGTCGCCCAGGCGCTGCTCGCCGAGGCCGACGTGCTGCTGCTGGACGAGGCGTGGACGGGCCTGGACGGGCCCGCCCGGGCGGTGCTCGACGAGGCCGCGGCCGAACAGGCGGCCCGCGGCGCCGTCGTCCTGTTCGTCGACCACGACCCGGACCGGCTGGCGGGGCGCACCACCGCCGCCTACCGGGTGGCGCAGGACGGCGGGCTGCGCCGGGCGCCGGCGCCCGGCCCGCTGGTCGAGATCGAGCTGGACTGCCCGGACGGCCCGCCGGGCGACCGGCTGCCCGGTGACCCCCTCCGGACGCCGCTGGCCGGGACGGCCGTGCGGCTCGAAGTCCCGGCGCCCTTCGCGGACGCGCTGCTGCGCGGCCTGCTCGCCGAGCGCCCGGACGTCCGGGTGCTGGCGCTGCGCCGGCCGCCCGCGGCCGCCGCCGGCCGGGAGGCGCGGTGATGGCGGCGCTGACCCGGTACCGGCTGGAACTGCTGCTGCGCTCCTACGCCTGGCTGCCGCCGTTCCTCCTGTACGCGGTGCTGATGGTGGTCGGAGTGAGCGCGGGGGATCCGCTGCTCGGGGCCTTCGGGTACGGCGCGCCGGTGCTGCTGCCGGTCACCGTCTGGCTCGTGCGCTGCACGATGACGGCGGAGCCGGCCGCCTCGCGGGCCTGCTCGGTGGCGGCGGCCGGCCCGGCCCGGGTGCAGCTGGCCTCGCTGCTGGCGGCGCTGACGGCCGCTCTGCTGCCGGCCGTCGGCGGATCGGCGGCACTGTGGTGGGTGTGCGGGCCGGTCGGCAACCCGGGGGCAGCCCCCGGGGCGCCGGCGGGTAGGGCGCTGGCGGCGGGGCTGCTGGCCTCGCTGGTGTGCGTGCTGCTGGGGGTGGCGGTCGGGGCGCTCTGCAACCGTCCGGTCCTGCTGCGCGCGCAGTACGGCATCCCGCTGGCGCCGGCCGTGGTGACGCTCGCGCTGGTCGCGTCCGCCTCGCCGGCGAACGCCGTGGTCCGGGCGTTGGTCGAGGGCTCCCGGACGGGGCGGGTCACGCTGCCGTGGGCGGCGCCGGCGGCGGCCGCCGCGGTGCTCGTCGTGGTGGCGGCGGGGACGGCCTGGCTGGCCGGGCGGCGGCCGGAGTAGGGCGGTGGCGGGGATGAGGTTAAAACGGGACACACCGCCACTAAAGGAAATAAATATGGCTAATCCTCGCTAGGGTGGCGCGCAGGGCCGGGGACACCGCCGCACCGGTGCCCTGCCCCCAGCCGGCACGTACCACGAGTTGGAAGGACCACCCCGTGAGCAACCTGTTCGCGATCGCCTACCCGGACGTCGCCACCGCCCAGACCGTCCGCAGCGAGGCCCTCTCGCTGCAGAAGCAGAAGCTGATCAACCTGGAGGACGCGGTCGTCGTCGAGCGCCGCGACGACGGCAAGATCAAGCTTCACCAGGCCGTGAGCACCGTGGGCGCGGGCGCCGCCTCGGGCGCGCTCTGGGGCGGGGTGATCGGCCTGCTCTTCTTCATGCCGTTCCTCGGCGCGGCGGTCGGCGGCGCCACCGGCGCGGCCGTCGGCGCGTCCACCGACGTCGGGGTGGACGACAACTTCATGCGCCAGGTCGGCGAGAAGCTCCAGCCCGGCACCGCGGCCGTCTTCCTGCTGGTCCGCGACGCGACCGCGGACAAGGTCGTCCCGGCGCTGGCCCAGTACGGCGGCGAGATCATCCAGACCTCGCTGTCCGACGAGGCCGAGGAGCACCTGCGCGAGACCGTGAAGGCGGCCCAGGCGCACAGCGTGGCGGTCTGACGACCGGTACTCCCGCGGGGGCGGCCGGGCCACGAGCCCGTCCGCCCCCGGCCGTTCCCCGCAAGCCTGACCCGACGAGCCCCGACAGGACGGTCCGTGGCGACCCCATCCGCCGTGGCGCGGTCGACCACCCGGCGCAGGCCGGTCCGGACCCGCCGCAACACCGAGCTGGCGCTCGTCCTGGCCGCCGTCCTGATCGCCGTGTTCGGCTACATCGAGGTCGGCGTCAACATCGACGGCTCGGTGCCCTCCGGCGCGGCCGGCTACGGCGCGGCGCTCGGCGTCCTCGCCCTGCTGGCGCACGGCGTGGTCCGCTGGAGGGCGCCGTACGCGGACCCGCTGCTGCTGCCCGTCGCGATCCTGCTCAACGGCGTCGGACTCGTCGTCATCTACCGCCTCGACCGCGCCGACACCCGCAGCGAGGCGGCCCCCACCCAGCTGCTCTGGTCCACCCTGGGCGTGGCCCTGTTCATCGGGGTCGTCCTGTTCCTGCGCGACCACAAGCGGCTGCAGCGCTACGCGTACAGCGGCGCGCTGGTGGCGCTCGTCCTGCTGGTGCTGCCGGTGCTGTTCCCCCCGGTGTACGGCTCGCGGATCTGGATCACCGTCGGGCCGCTCTCCTTCCAGCCCGGCGAGTTCGCCAAGATCCTGCTCGCGGTCTTCTTCGCCGCGTACCTGGCCGTGCACCGGGACGCGCTGGCCCTGACCGGGCGCCGGATCTGGGGTGTCCAGCTGCCGCTCGGCCGGGTGCTGGCGCCCGTCCTGCTGATCTGGGCGGCCTTCGTCGGCGTCCTGGTACTGGAGACGGACCTCGGCACCTCGCTGCTGTTCTTCGGCCTCTTCGTCGTCATGCTGTACGTGGCCACCGCCCGCAGCGGCTGGATCGCCATCGGGCTGCTGCTCGCCGCCGTCGGCGCGGTGGGCGTCGGCTGGCTCTCCCCGCACGTGCACAGCCGGGTGACCGACTGGCTCGACCCGCTCGGCTCCATCGCGGCCGGGCAGGGCGCCAACCAGATCGCCCAGTCGCTGTTCGCCTTCGCCTGGGGCGGCATGCTCGGCACCGGCCTGGGCAACGGCCACTCGATCCTGATCGGCTTCGCCGCGAAGTCCGACTTCATCCTCGCCACCATCGGCGAGGAGCTCGGCCTGACCGGCCTGATCGCGCTGTTCCTGCTCTACGCGCTGCTGGTCGGCAGGGGCTTCCGGACGGGCATCGCGCTCACCGACCCGTTCGGCCGGCTGCTGGCGATCGGGCTGGCCGCCATCGTCGGCATCCAGGTCTTCGTGGTGGCCGGCGGCGTGCTCGACCTGATCCCGCTGACCGGCATGACGCTGCCGTTCATCGCGCAGGGCGGCTCCTCCGTGGTGACCAACTGGATCATCGTGGCGCTGCTGGTGCGGATGAGCGACGCCGCCCGCCGCCCGCCGCCACCGTCGCCGGAGGAGGACTGAGATGGCACGACGCAGCCGCGGCACCGCGTCCGCGGGCGGCCCCCGGGGCGGGGCGGGCATCTCCACCACCGGCCGCCGGGCCGGCACCTTCTGCGTGCTGCTGATCGTCGTCCTGGCGGCCCAGGCGACCCGGGTCCAGGTCTTCCAGGCGGACGAGCTCGACCACAACCCCGCCAACCAGCGGCTCACCGTGGAGCGCTACAGCCAGCCGCGCGGCAACATCCTGGTCGGGCCCGACACCGTGACCGGCTCCGAACCGACCGGCGGACGCTACGACTACAAGCGCACCTACCCGGACGGCCCGCTGTACGCCGCGGTGACCGGCTACTCCTCGCAGACCTACGGCAACACCCAGCTGGAGGGCATCGAGGACGAGCTCCTCTCCGGGACCGACAGCCGGCTCGACAGCTGGGCCGTGTGGAACGAGATCGCTCGCAAGCAGAGCCCCGGCGGTGACGTCTACACGACCATCGACAAGGCCGCCCAGCAGGCCGCGATGAAGGGCCTCGGCAGCCAGAAGGGCGCGGTCGCCGCGATCGAGCCCGCCACCGGCCGGATCCTGGCCCTGGTCAGCACCCCCACGTACGACCCGGGGTCGTTCGCCGGCAGCTCGGCCGCCGACCGGGCGGCCTGGGACAAGCTCCAGGCCGACACCAACCAGCCGATGCTCAACCGGGCGCTGCGGCAGATCTACCCGCCCGGCTCGACCTTCAAGGTGGTCACCGCCGCGGCCGCGCTGGCGAACGGCGTGGTGACCGACATCAACGCGCCGACCGGCGCACCGTACCCGTACGTCATGCCGGGGACGACGACGCCGCTGGTCAACGACACCTCGGCGTGCAACCGGGCCGGTCTGTCGCTGGACACCGCGATGACCTACTCCTGCAACAGCGTGCTGGGCTACCTCGGGGTCCGGACGGGGCTGGAGAAGATGGTCTCGACCGCCGAGAGCTTCGGCTTCAACGACGCCAAGCTGGACGTGCCCGTCCGGGCGGCCCGGTCCAACTTCGACACGAGGATGAACCAGTCGCAGCTGGCGCTCTCCTCGATCGGACAGTTCGACACCGCCGCCACGCCGCTGGTGATGGCGATGGTCGCGGCCGGCGTCGCCAACAACGGCACCGTGATGTATCCACAGCTTGTGGACAGGCTGACCAGGAGCGACGGCACCTCGGTCCAGGTCATGCACCCCGCCACCTACAAGCAGGCGCTCACCCCGGCCGTCGCCGGCCAGGTGCAGCAGCTGATGACCGACGTGGTGGAGAACGGCACCGGCGCCAACGCCCGGATCCGCGGTGCCACCGTCGGCGGCAAGACCGGCACCGCCCAGCAGGGCATCGACAACACCGGCGTCCCGTACGCCTGGTTCATCTCCTGGGCGAAGCCGGCCGGCTCGGCCGGGCCGCCCCCGGTGGCCGTCGCCGTGGTCGTCGCCGACAGCGAGGCCACCGACGTCACCGGCGGCGGCCTGGCGGCCCCGATCGCGCGGTCGGTGATGCAGGCCGTGCTCGGCGGCTAGAGCCCGTCCGACCGGCTCTGGCCCAGCGTGGCCGGATCCGTGTTGGCGCCGCAGAGGACGACGGCGACCCGCTCGCCCGGCCCGGGGCGGTAGGCGCCGGTGCGCAGGGCGGCGAGGGCGGTGGCGGCGGCGTGCTCGACGGCGAGGTGGTGGTCCGTCCACAGGCTCCGGCGGGCCTCGGTGATCGAGGCGTCGGGGACGAGGACGGAGACGGCGCCGGCCCGGCGGGCCCAGTGCAGGGCCATCTCCGAAGCGCGGCGGGCACCGAGCGAGTCGGCCGCGACCGAGTCCACCGGGACGTCGACCGGCCGGCCGGCCTCGACGGCGGCGTTCAGGGCGCGGCAGGTCTCGGGTTCGACGGCGACCACCCGGACGCCGTGGTGGTGGGCGGCGATGGCGGTGCCGGTGAACAGGCCGCCGCCGCCGACCGCGACGATCACCGTGTCGAGGCCGGGCAGGGCGGTGAGGATCTCCTCCAGCAGGGTGCCGGCGCCGGCCGCGACGTACGGGTCGTCGTAGGCGTGCGAGGCGAGCGCGCCGCTCTCGGCGGCGAAGAGCCGGGAGGCCGCCAGCGCCTCGGCGTACTCCCGGCCCGCCTCGCGTACGTCGGCGCCCAGCGCCCGCAGCCGGTCCACCTTGACCTTCGGTGCCGTGGTGGGCACGAACACGGTGGCCCGGACGCCCTGGGCGGCGGCCGCCCAGGCGCAGGCCAGCCCCGCGTTGCCGCCGGAGGCGATCACCACGCCGGCCTCGGGCAGGGTGCCCGCCTCCTTGTGGGCCGCGACGAAGTTCGCCGCGCCGCGGTCCTTGAAGCTGCCGCTGTGCTGGAGGAAGTCGAGGGCGAAGTGGACCTCGGCGCCGCCGGCGGCGGCCGGGCCGGCGGGAACGACCGGCACGGTGCGGGTGACGCCGGCGATCCGCTCGGCGGCGGCCTTGACGTCGTCGTGGCCGGGATGGGTCGTCACGGGGGCACTCCAGAGGTCGGGGGCGGGGAGCCGGTCGGCCGGGCGGACGACCGCAGAGGACCATCCGACCCCCTACCTCCCGGCATGTCGATACGCCGTCTGCGAAGTGTCCGGTTTGCGTGCGCCGGTTCGACGGTTCGTCCAATGCGGGCGGCCGCAGTGTTCCTTTGTGACACTGGTGCATTCGCGGGGTACTGTCCCATCTTTGTCCGGTTGGTCCCCGATGACACCCCACGGCGCATCGGGTGACCGGCCGTACCGGACGCCGCCACCCGCCCAGAAGGATCCACCCCTTGGCCAGCACCACCACCCTCGGCGAACGCCTGCTCAGACGGAAGCCCGTCGCCACCCTGATCGCCGAGAGCGAGGGCCGGGACACCCCGCCGGCCGGCGCGCCCGAGGGTGGCGGCCGCCCGGGCCCGCACCTGCGGCGCTCGATCGGGCTCTGGCAGCTCTCGTCCATCGGCATCGGGGCGACCGTCGGGACGGGCATCTTCTTCGTGCTGAGCACGGCCGTGCCCGAGGCCGGCCCGGCCGTGATCCTCTCCTTCGTGATCGCGGCGGTCACCGCCGGGCTCACGGCGCTCTGCTACGCCGAGATGGCGTCGGCGATCCCGGTGTCCGGCTCGTCGTACTCGTACGCCTACGCGACCCTCGGCGAGGGCGTCGCGTTCGGCGTCGGCGTCTGCCTGCTGATGGAGTACGGCGTCTCGGCGTCCGCCATCGCGGTGAGCTGGGCCGAGTACCTCAACAAGTTCCTCGACCTGGCCTTCGGCGTGAAGCTCCCGGCCGCGCTGTCGGCCGCACCGGGCGGGGACGCCGGCGGGTACTTCAACCTGCCGGCCGTCGTCCTGGTCGCGCTGGTCTGCTTCCTGCTGATCCGCGGCGTCAGCGAGTCGGTGAAGGTCAACGCGGCCATGGTCGCCGTCAAGATCTGCATCCTGCTGCTCTTCGTGGCGATCGGCCTGACCGGCTTCCACTCGGGGAACCTCACGCCGTTCATGCCGCTGGGCATCTCGGGCGTCCAGGTCGCCGCGTCCAGCATCTTCTTCTCGTTCATCGGCCTGGACGCCGTCTCCACCGCCGGCGAGGAGGTCAGGGACCCGCGCCGCACCCTGCCGATGGCGATCATCATCTCGCTGGTCGTGGTCACCCTGCTGTACATCGGGGTCGCCCTGGCCGGCATCGGCGCCCAGTCCTGGACGAAGTTCGACGGCCAGGAGGCCGGGCTCGCCCAGATCCTCCAGGACGTCACGGGCCAGAGCTGGCCGGCCCTGGTGTTCGCGTTCGGCGCGATCGTCTCGATCTTCAGCATCACCCTCGTGGTGATCTACGGCCAGACCCGCATCCTGTACTCGATGGGCCGCGACGGCATGCTGCCGCGCAGGTTCGCCCACCTCTCGCCGCGCACCGGCACCCCGGTCTGGAACACCCTGGTGGTCGGCGTCGGCGTCAGCATGCTGGCCGCCTTCGTCCCGCTGAAGGTGCTCGCCGACATCACCAGCCTGGGCACCCTGGTCGCGTTCTCGGTCGTGTCCGTCGGCGTGATCATCCTGCGCCGCACCCAGCCCGGCCTGCCGCGCGGCTTCCGGGTGCCCGGCTACCCGGTCGTGCCGCTGCTCAGCGTCGGCTTCTGCGTCTACCTGATCACCGGCCTGCACGCGGACACCTTCCGGGCCGGGGCCGTCGCCCTCGGGCTCGCCGCTGTCGTCTACTTCGGGTACAGCCAGAAACACTCCAGGCTGAACCGGGAGCCGGCGGGCGACCCCACCCGGGCCGGCTGACCGGCGCGCGGGAACCGGACCGACATGGCCCCGGCCGCCGTCATCCGTCCAGGTCAGCGGGGTACGGTCGACGAGCCCGCCCCGCCGCCCCGGCACCGATCCGCCCCCGGACACCTTGGAGCCGCCATGCCCGGAGCGGGACAGGGCACACCCCCCACCCCTAACCTCTCCTCATGGTGAGCACCCGCACTCCCGGCCGGCCCCGCACCCGCGGGCGCCCCTTCGGCCGCAGCAGTACGAAGGCCCACCCAGTCCTCCGCCCGGCCGCCCCGGCCCGCCGGCCGCTCCCCGGCCAGCGGCTCGGCGACAGCGCCCGGCCCGCCGCCGAACCGCTGCCGCCGGCCGCCCGACCGGCCGCCAGGCGCCGGATCCAGCTGCTGGGCTGCGCCGTCGCGGCCGGCTGGGCGGCGGCGTTCCCGCTGGTCTCCGACCTGCCCAACCAGCGTCTGTGGGGATCGGTGGCCGGGCCGGCGTACGCCGTGGCCGGCCTGCTCTGCCTCACCCTGCCGCGCCGCCTGGCCGCCCGCGCGGCGGCCGCCGCCGCCGTGCTCGGCGCCGTGCTGCTGCCGCTGGCCCTGCTCGCCCTCAGCGGGCGCCACCAGTCCGAGGTGATGGTGGTCGAGCGGTCGGCCCGGCTGCTGCTCACCACCGGCAGCCCCTACCTGCCGCACCCCGCCGTCGTCACCGACTACAACCCCTATCTCCCGGCCATGACCGTGTTCGGCCTGCCGCGCACCCTGCTGGGCAGCGCCAACCCGGTGACCCTGGTGCTCGGCGACGCCCGGATCTGGTTCGCGCTGACCTTCCTGGGCTGCCTGCTGGCGTGCTGGCGGCTGCTGCGACCGGCCGGGGGCGGCACGGGGCTGCTGCCGCTGGCGGTGCTCACCGCGTCGCCGCTGATCGCGCTCGCGCTGGCGGTCGGCGGCGTCGACCTCCCGCTGATCGGCGTCTGCTGCCTGGCGATGGCGCTGGCCGAACGGGACCGCACCGTCGCCACCGGGCTGGTGCTCGCCCTCGCGTGCAGCCTGAAGTGGACGGCCTGGCCGGCCCTGCCGGTCGCGGTGCTGCTGATCTGGCGGCTCTACGGGCGCGGACCCGCCGTCCGGGCCGGGCTGACCGCCGTCGGTGCGGCGCTGGCCGTGATCCTGCCGGTCGCGCTGACCCGGTCCGACGTGCTGCGCGACCAGGTGGTCCGCTTCCCGCTGGGGCTCACCGCGGTGCACACCCCGGCGGGCAGCCCGCTGCCGGGCAAGATACTGGCGGGGTTCGGGCCGACCGGGCACACCGTCTCGCTGGTCCTGCTGACGGTCGGCGGTGCGGCGGTCGCCATCTGGCTGGTGGCCCGCCCGCCGGTCTCGGCCATCGCCGCCGCGGACCTGCTGGCCTCGGGGCTGGCGATAGCGTTCACGCTGGCCCCGGCCGGCCGCTTCGGGTACCTGGCGCTGCCCGCCGTCCTGGTGATCTGGCCCCGGCTGGCCGCCCGCCGCTGGCGGGCCGCGATCCCGCCCGCGGCGAACTGCCTGCTCCAGCGGCCGCAGCCGCAGCCGCGGGCGGAGACGGTCCCGGCGGCACGGGTGGCCTCCTGACCCCCGGTGGCCGCCTGACCCCGGGTGACTCCTGATCCCGGGGGCGCGAACGATCCCGGGGGCGCGAACGATCCCGGGGAGGCGGAACGGCGGTGCACGGGAGACCCGTACACCGCCGTCCGGCAGGAGCCGGAGGGGCTCAGCCGTTGCCGACCGCGAGCACGGCCGCCGAGGCGGGCCCGGCCGCGTCCACACCGTGGCCGCCGCCCTCGACCATGGCGGCGACCGCCAGGTTGTCGCGGTAGGAGGTGAACCAGCTGTCGGTGGCCTGGCCGGCGGCCCGCTCGGCGGTGCCGGTCTTGCCGCCGATGTCACCCTTCAGGCCGGCCATCGGCCCGGCGGCGGTGCCGCTGTGCGCGGTGGCCGCCATCATCTCCCGCAGCTTGGTGAGCGTGTCGGGGGAGAGCTGGCCGGGGGCCTGGATCTGGGTGAGCCCGTCGATCAGGATCGGCTGCTTGAAGACGCCGCCCTTGACGGTGGCCGCGACGGAGGCCATCGCGAGCGGGTTCATCTTCGTCTTGCCCTGGCCGTAGTACTCGTCGGCGGTCTCGTCGGGGTTCTGCCCGGCCGGCGGGATGACGGCGTCGAAGTTGGGCACGCCGACCTTCCAGGTGGTGCCGAAGCCGAAGGCCTTCGCGCCGAGGTCGGCGAGGTCGCCCGACTTGAGCTTCGACTTGCCCTCGATCACGAAGGCGGTGTTGCAGGAGTTCGTGAAGTCGTCCTTGAAGGTGTACTCGGGGTGCGGTTCCTCGAAGTCGTTCTTGATGGTGTGCCCGG
Organism: Kitasatospora sp. NPDC057223; assembly: GCF_042669755.1. NCBI lineage: Bacteria > Bacillati > Actinomycetota > Actinomycetes > Kitasatosporales > Streptomycetaceae > Kitasatospora > Kitasatospora sp. NPDC057223. Next base: position 12,700 of record NZ_JBHUWW010000104.1, read on the forward strand.
CGGTGGTGGTCGGCGGGCACGGCATCGGCGAGTCCGGGCTGAGCCCGGACTCCAGCAGCGCCGCCGCCGTGATCACCTTCATCGTCGAGCCGGGTGCGGTGGCGCCCAGGAAGGCGGTGTTGAAGCCGGTCGCCGGAGCGTTGGCGACGGCCAGGATCTTGCCGGTGGACGGCTCGATGGCGACCAGCGAGGCCTTGCGCTTGCCGCCCTGCGACTGGTCGAGGACGGCCTTCTCGGCGGCGGCCTGCAACGCGACGTCGATGGTCAGCTTGAGCGGCTTGCCGGGCTTGGGCGCGGTGACGGTGAACAGGTTCTCCGGCGTGCCCTTGCCGGACGCGTCGACGATCACCACGCCGTTGCCGGCGTCGGCCGGGTCGTTCGCGATGCTGTTCTTCGGGATGCCGGCCAGCACCGAGGCCAGCGAGGCGAACGAGGCCACCGACTTGCCGTTGCGGTCGGTCATGGCGGACGGCGGTGCGAAGATCGGCTGCGCCGTGATGGTCTCGCCCTCCGCCAGGTGCGGGTGGATGACGGTCGGTGCCCAGTGCACGGCGGAGGTGCCGTCGCTCATCTTCACCACGCCGAGGAAGCCGTCGTAGTTCCAGACGCTCGTGGTGCCCTCGAACTCGGCCTTGGCCTTGAAGCCCATCAGCACCTGGCCGGCCGGCGCCGGGGTGCCGGTGGCGCTCGCGGACGCGGAGGCGCCGGCCGGGGCCGTCGCGGAGGCGGTGGCCTTCGGCGCGGCGGCCGACGAGGGCGCGGCCGTGGCACTGGCGAAGGCGGCGGGGGTGGCCGGGCCGCCGGCGGTCAGCGTCATCCCGCTCGGCTTGACCTTGTCCTTGAAGGCCTGCAGCGCGGCGGTCGCGGCCTGCGGGTCGTCCGTGAGCTTGCCGGCCGCCTCCAGGTCACCCGAGGTCCAGGCGTCGAGGAAGGCCTTGGAGCCGCTGGCGGCCAGCTCGGGCGAGGGCGGGTCGGCGACCACCGTACGGACCTTGGGGGCCTTCGGGTCGTCGGACGCGCCGGGGCCCACGAGGCTGTAGGCCCCGTAGCCCGCGCCGCCGATCATGGCAACGGACACTCCGGTGATAAAGCCGATCTTCGCGCCTCTGCGCATGGTGCTGGTCCCCCAAGGGTCTGGCGACTGGCGCGCACCCGGCAGGTGGTCGGATGCGCGTTCGGGGACCAATGTAGGCCGGTACCGTCCGTGCGTTCACGAAACGTGGGGCTCTCGTGATGCACCTGGTACCTGTCAAGTTGGTTCCCGGCTCACTGTGACGCGACGGTCCCCGGGCGGCCGGTCCGCCTCAGATCCAGCTGGTGAACCACATCCTGGCCCGCCATTCGTCCATCGGAATCGTCTGCCCTGTATAGAGGGGATAGAAGTACAAAAAGTTCCACATCACGGCGAGAACGATGGCGCCGGCCGCCGTGGCGCCGATGATCCGGCGGTCCTGGGAGGCTCCCGGCGGGCCGATCACCGCCCCGATCAGCATGGTCACGGCGAGCACCAGGAACGGCACGAACGCGACGGCGTAGAACAGGAAGATCGTGCGCTGCTGGTAGGCGAACCACGGCAGGTAGCCGGCGGCCAGCCCGCACAGCACCGCGCCGGCCCGCCAGTCCCGCCGGGCCACCCAGCGGTACAGGCAGTAGACCAGCGCCACCACGCCCGTCCACCACAGCAGCGGCGTGCCGATGCCGAGCACCTCGCGGGCGCACTCGTTCACCCGGCAGCCGTCCGTGCCGAGCTTCGGCGACTCGTAGAAGTACGAGACCGGCCGGCCCAGCACCAGCCAGCTCCACGGGTTCGACTGGTAGGTGTGCGGGCTGGTCAGGTGGGTGTGGAAGTCGTAGACGGTCGAGTGGTAGTGCCACAGGCTGCGCAGCGCGTCCGGCACCCAGGTCAGGTCGACCTGGAAGGGCATCTTCACCTGGCCGAGCCCCGGCAGCGGCACGAACTCGGGGGAGAGGCCGTGGCGGTGCGCGGCCCAGTCCCGCCCGTAGCCGCCCTGGCCCGGGACGCTGCTGCTGGCGAACCAGCCGGCCCAGGACGAGACGTAGACGACCACCGAGGTCAGCACGATCGAGCAGAACGCCGGCACCGCGTCCCGGACCAGCGTCCACAGGTACGGGTGCGCGGCCCCGGCGAGCCGGCGCGAACCGACGTCCCACACGACGGTCAGCAGGCCGAAGGCGACCGCCACGTACAGGCCGCTCCACTTGGTGGCGCAGGTCAGGCCGACGCAGACGCCCGCCGCGATCCGGTACGGGCGCCAGCCGAGGTTCATCCGGCGGGCGAGGGCGGCGTCGGCGGCGCCGTCGAGGCGGCGGGCGATCAGCCCCCGGGTGCGGTCCCGGTCGAGCAGCAGGCAGCCGAAGGCGGCCAGGATCCAGAACATCACCACCAGGTCCAGCAGGGCGACCCGGCTCATCACGAAGTGCAGCCCGTCCACCGCCAGCAGCAGCCCGGCGACGCAGCCCAGCAGCGTGGAGCGGAAGAGCCGCCGCCCGATCCGGGCGACCATCAGGATCGAGAGGGTGCCGAGCAGGGCCACCGCGGCCCGCCAGCCGAACGGGTTCATCCCGAAGACCTGCTCGCCCAGGCCGATGATCCACTTGCCCACCGGCGGGTGCACCACGTACGACGGGTCCGCCCGGTACGGGATGCTCTGCTGCGGCGCCATGATCGCCTCGTTGGCGCCGTCGCCCCAGTTGATCTCGTAGCCGCCGTGCCAGAGCGCGTACGCGTCCTTCGCGTAGTACGTCTCGTCGAAGATCACCGCGTGCGGGGTGCCCAGGCCGGTGAACCGCAGGACGCCGCCGAACAGCGCCACCGTCAGCGGTCCGAGCCAGCCGGCCCAGCGGCAGAGCCACGCCCAGAGCCACGGCGGCGGGAAGATCCCGAGCCGGTTCAGCACGAGCGGCGGACCGCCGTGCTCCGGCATCGGGGGCACCAGCCGCTCGGTGAGGCCGGCCCGCTCCGGCGGGTTCCAGCCGTGCCCGGCCAGCCGCAGGCGCCAGGCCGTCAGCGGGCCCCGGCCGCCCGCCGGGTCGTCGCCGGGCCCGTCGTCCGGTCCGTCCCCGGGGGCGCGCGGCGCCGGGACGGCGGGCGACGGCTCGCCGGCCCGGCCCAGCACGCCGGCGCCACCCGGCGGGGTGTGGTCTGTACCAGTGGGCCCCGCGCCGGTGGGCGCTGTCGCCGCCATGTCGCCGTTCACCCGCACATCGTAGGGGCGCCGCGTCCCGGTGCGGCCGCTCCCTCCGAAGCTGCCCGGTTCGTCCGAAAAGCTCCGCCGCGCGGGCCCGGCGGCAAACCCTGGGAGGATGGGGCACGTGACAGGCGTACTGGTATTGGCAGGCACCCCCATCGGCGACGTCTCGGACGCCCCGCCCCGGCTCGTCAGCGAGCTGGCCACCGCGGACGTGATCGCGGCCGAGGACACCCGGCGGCTGCGCCGGCTCACCCAGGCCCTGGACGTGACCCCGGCCGGCCGGGTGCTCTCCTATTTCGAGGGCAACGAGGTGGGGCGCACACCCGAACTGGTCGAGGCCCTGCTCGGCGGCTCCCGCGTGCTGCTGGTCACCGACGCCGGCATGCCGTCCGTCTCCGACCCCGGTTACCGGCTGGTCGCCGCCGCCGTCGAGGCCGGGATCAAGGTCACCGCTGTCCCCGGCCCGTCCGCCGTGCTCACCGCGCTCGCACTGTCCGGGCTGCCGGTCGACCGCTTCACTTTCGAGGGATTCCTGCCCCGTAAGGCCGGCGACCGGGCCCGCCAGCTCGCCGAGGTCGCCGCCGAGCCGCGCACCATGGTCTTCTTCGAGGCCCCGCACCGGATCGCCGAGGCCCTCACCGCGATGGCCGAGGCCTTCGGCCCGGACCGCCCGGCCGCCGTCTGCCGCGAACTCACCAAGACGTACGAGGAGGTCAAGCGCGGCCCGATCGGGGAGCTCGCGGTCTGGGCCGCCGACGGCGTCCGCGGTGAGATCACCGTCGTGGTGGCCGGCGCCCCGCCGGCCGGCCCGCTGGAGACCACGCCGGAGGACCTGGCCCGCCGGGTCGCCGTCCGCGAGGAGGCCGGGGAGGGCCGCAAGGAGGCCATCGCGGCGGTCGCCGCCGACCTCAAGCTGCCCAAGCGGGACGTCTTCGACGCGGTCGTCGCGGCGAAGCTCGCGGCGCGGACCGGTGGGGGCGCAGGGGCCCCCGGGAAGCCCTGAGCAGAGGGGGTGCCGGTGTGGCCGCAGGCGCGTACCTTGGAGAAAAGGCCCAGGTAAACGCCCGATGCCCTGAAGCTTTGGCCCGGACTTCGTACAGGGATTCCCAATCCCGGTCCAAGTCTTGACAAGCCCGGTATCGGCGGCGGCGGCCAGGGCATTGACCGGTAGGAAAGACCCGGTCCGGGCGAGCGCCCGGCGGGCGCTGGGAGACCGCGATGAGCGACACAATCGGCACCCCCCTCGGTGAGAACGCGCTGAGCGGGGCCGGCCTGGGCAGCCGGCCGCACACTCCCGTGGAGACCGTCCGGGAGGCCTACTCCTTCGCGTGCCTGAGCTGCGGGTACGGCTGGGAGCAGGCGTACGAGATCGAGCACCACGTGGCCCGGGACGGGCAGACCGTCATCGAGTACCACGCCAACGGCGTCCGGGTGCCGTCGCCGCTGCTGAAGCCGACCTGCCCCGGCTGCGGCGGCCACACCGTACGGATCATGCCGGCCGGCCGGGTCGCCGGGATCGAGCGGTCCTGGCACCACGCGCCCGGCTACCCCGCGCACGCCGAACCCGCCACGCCCGACCGGACGCTGCACGAGTCGACCCGCGGCCGCCTGGCCGGCTTCTGGGCCTGGCTGCGCGGCTGACCCGCCCCGGCAGGCAGTGCGGACCGCCCCCGGAGTAATGGGTCGAGGGCGGTCCCCGCACGCGACTAAGCTTTCCGACCATGGCGGCCACTTCAGACCACAGCGACACCGGGGCCCCGACCCCGGCGTACTACGTTTCCACCCCGATCTACTACGTCAACGATCGCCCGCACCTGGGCCACGCGTACACCACCGTGGCAGGCGACGTCCTCACCCGCTGGCACCGCCAGCGCGGCGAGAAGGTGTGGTACCTGACGGGTACGGACGAGCACGGCCAGAAGATCATGCGCACGGCCGACGCCCACGGCGTCAGCCCGCAGGAGTGGTGCGACAAGCTGGTCGAGGAGGCGTGGAAGCCGCTCTGGCAGCACCTGAACATCGCCAACGACGACTTCATCCGCACCACCCAGCAGCGCCACACGGACCGCGTGCAGGAGTTCGTCCAGGACCTCTTCGACAAGGGCGAGATCTACAAGGGCGGCTACTCCGGCCCGTACTGCGTCCCCTGCGAGGAGTACAAGATCCAGGCCGAGCTGCTCGACGGCGCGACCGAGGACGAGAAGCTCTGCCCCGTGCACAAGAAGCCGGTCGAGTGGCTGGAGGAGGAGAACTACTTCTTCCGCCTCTCCGCCTACGGTCCGAAGCTGCTGGAGTTCTACGCCGAGAACCCCGGCTTCATCGCCCCGGAGTCGGCCCGCAACGAGGTGCTGCGCTTCGTCGAGCAGGGCCTGCAGGACCTCTCGATCTCCCGCTCGACCTTCAACTGGGGCGTCCCGCTGCCCTGGGACGAGAAGCACGTCCTCTACGTCTGGGTCGACGCCCTCCAGAACTACATCACCGCGGCCGGCTACGGCAGCGACCCCGAGCGCTTCGCCGAGCTCTGGCCGGCCTCCGTGCACCTGGTCGGCAAGGACATCCTGCGCTTCCACGCCGTCATCTGGCCCGCCATGCTGATGGCCGCCGGGCTGCCGCTGCCCAAGCGCGTCGTCGCCAACGGCTGGCTGATGGTCGGCGGCGAGAAGATGAGCAAGTCCAACCTCACCGGCATCGCGCCGCAGGACCTCACCTCGCACTTCGGCGTCGACGCCTACCGCTACTACTTCCTGCGGGCCATCCCGTTCGGCACCGACGGCTCGTTCTCCTGGGAGGACTTCTCCGCCCGGTACACCTCCGAGCTGGCCAACGACTTCGGCAACCTCGCCTCGCGCGTCGCCGCCATGGTCGGCAAGTACTTCGGCGGCGCCCTGCCCGCCGCCACCGCCGACGGCCCGGCCGAGCAGGCCGTCGCCGACGGGCTCGCCAAGGCCGTCCGCGCGGCCGACCAGAAGATCGGCGAGGACCTGGACTTCTCCGGCGGCCTCGCGGCGATCTTCGAGTTCGTCAAGCAGGTCAACGGCTACATCAGCGACCAGGAGCCCTGGAAGGTGGCCAAGGACGACAGCGAGGAGGGCCGGGCCCGTCTCGCGACCATCCTCTACACCGCCGCCGAGTCGCTGCGCGCCACCGCCGTCCTGCTCAACCCGGTGATGCCCGTCACCGCCGAGAAGCTGTGGGACTCGCTGGGCGCCGAGGCCGGCCTCGGCGAGCTGGCCGCGCAGCGCATCGCCACCACCGGTGACTGGGGCCGGCTGCCCGTCGGCTCCACCATCACCAAGGGCGAGATCCTGTTCCCCCGCCTGGAAGAGAAGCCCGCAGTCTGATGGCCAGGAAGGACGACGACCGGTCGACGCCGCCGCCCCCGCCCGCCCCGCTGGCGGTGGCGGTGGCCGACTCGCACACCCATCTGGACATGCAGTCCGGTACCCCGGCGGAGAGCCTCGCGAAGGCCGCCGCCGCCGGGGTCACCACCGTCGTCCAGGTCGGCTGCGACGTGCCCGGCTCGCGCTGGGCGGCGGAACTCGCCGCCGAGTTCGAGCAGGTGCACGCGGCCGTCGCCCTGCACCCCAACGAGGCGCCGCGGATCTTCCTCGGCGACCCGGACGCCTGGTCCGGGCAGCAGCGCCCGGCCGGCGGGGCGGCCGCCCTGGACGCGGCGCTCGCCGAGATCGACGCGCTCGCCGCACTGCCGCAGGTCAGGGCCGTCGGCGAGACCGGCCTCGACTACTTCCGCACCGGCCCGGAGGGCGTGGACATCCAGCAGGAGTCCTTCCGCCGCCACATCGAGATCGCCAAGCGGCACGGCAAGGCCCTGGTCATCCACGACCGGGACGCCCACGAGGACGTCATCCGGGTGCTGCTGGAGGAGGGCGCCCCCGAGCGCACCGTCTTCCACTGCTACTCCGGCGACGCCGCGATGGCCAAGGTCTGCGCCGAGCACGGCTGGTACCTCTCGTTCGCCGGCCCGGTCACCTTCAAGGCCAACCAGCCGCTGCGGGACGCCCTGCTCGCCACCCCGCTGGAACGCGTCCTGGTCGAGACCGACGCCCCCTTCCTCACCCCGCACCCGTACCGGGGCCGCCCCAACGCCCCGTACCTGATCCCGGTCACGGTGCGGTCGATGGCCGCCACCCTGGGCCTGCACGAGGACGAGCTGTCCACCGCGATCGCCGCGAACACCGCGCGGGCCTTCGGCTACTGAGCCGACCGGCCCCGCACGGGCGGACCCCCGGTCACGGCTTGGGTAACTCGTCAACGGAGCCCCGCACACCTGGAACACTGACCGTCGGCACGAGTGCCGGACGGCGGGGCGGGCGAGCAGGGGGTTCGGGGTGGGGCGAGTCATCGGCGGCCGGTACGAGCTGGACGCTCTGCTGGGCCGGGGTGGCATGGGGGAGGTGTGGGCGGCCACGGACCTCCTGATCGGGCGGTCGGTCGCGGTCAAGACACTGCTGCAGTACCACGCCGAGGCGGCGCCGCAGGAGGTGGAGTCCTTCTTCCGGGAGGCCCGCACCGTCGGCAGCCTCAGCCACCGCGGCATCGTCACCGTCCACGACGTCGGGCAGGACTCCGGCGGCACGCTGTACCTCGTGATGGAGCTCATCCCCGGCCGGGACCTGGGCCGCGTCCTCAAGGACGGGCTGCCGGACATCGCCACGGCCGTCGGCTGGACCGCCCAGGTCGCCGACGCCCTCGCCGCCGCGCACGCGAGCAACGTCCTGCACCGCGACCTCAAGCCCGCCAACCTGATGCTGGTGCCCGGGGGCGCCGTCAAGATCCTCGACTTCGGCATCGCCCGGTACACCGCCGCCACCAGCGCCCAGGCCAGCCGCGTCATCGGCACCGTCGCCTACATGCCGCCCGAACGCCTGCGCGGCAAGGTCGGTGACGCCCGCGGCGACCTCTACTCCCTCGGCTGCCTACTGCACGAACTCCTCACCGGCGCGCCGCCGTTCGGCACCGGCGAGGTGGCGGCCCTGCTGTTCGCCCACCTCGACCGGATCCCCGACCCGCCCGGCGCCACCCGCCCCGGCGTCCCGGCCGCGCTGGACGGCCTCGTCCTCGACCTCCTCGCCAAGGACCCGGACCGGCGGCCGCCGAACGCCATGGAGGTTGCCGGCCGGCTCACCGCCATCGCCGCGGCCCTCGCCGCCGCCGCCCGGGCGGAGCACCCCGCAGCACCCGTCCGGCCCGCGCTGTCCGTACCCGTACCCGCGTCCGCAGCCGCGTCCGTGCCCGCTTCCGTACCCGCGAGCGCCGGGCAGCTGACCGCCGTCCGCCCCGCCCCGGCCGCCGGGCCGGCCTCCGGAGCGGCCTCCAGGAGGACGGACAGCGCCGATCCGGATCTCGCCCGGTCCGTGGCCGAACTGACCGCCCTGGCGGCCGAGCTGGCCGACCGCAAGCGCTACCGGGAGGCCGTGGCGGTGGCGGTGAAGGCGGTGGGACTGTCCAGATGGCTGGCCGACGCCGATCCCGGCGTCCACGCGGCCGGCCTCGCCCGAAGACTCCACAGCCTCGGCGGCTACCTGGGGCGGTCGGGGAACTGGGAGGGAGCCCTGGAGGCACTCGGGGAGGCGGTGGAGCTGTGGCGGAGCCTGGTACCGGCCGATCCCGCCGCCCACCTCCCCGGCCTCGCGGCCACGCTCTCCGCACTCGGATCGACCCTCGGATGGCTCGGCCGCCGGGAGGAGTCCCTGGAGGTACTGCGGGAGGCGCTCGAACAGTGGCGGACGCTGGCCCTGGCCGGCCCCGGCATCCACGAAGCCGCCCTGGCCCGCGTGCTGTACATCCTGGGGGACACCCTGGGAGAGCTCGGCCGCTGGGAGGAGGCCCTCGTCCCGCTGCGGGAGGCGGTGGAGCTGCGCCGCGAACTCGCCCTGACCGACCCGGCGACCTTCGAGCCCGGCCTCGCCACCGCCCTCTACCTGATCGGCTTCATCCTGGGAGAGCTGGGCCACCGGGAGGAGGCACTCGGGCCGCTCCGCGAGGTGGTGGAACTGCGCCGGCGCCTGGACCGCACCGACCCCGACACCCAGGAGCCCGGCCTGGCCCGCACCCTCGCCTCCCTCGGGGACGCCCTGAAGGAACTGGGGCGCTGGGAGGAGTCCCTCGTCCCGCTGCGGGAGGCGGTCGAGCTGCGGCGGCGGCTGGCCCTCGCCGACCCCGACGCGCGCGAACCCGGACTCGCCCGCACGCTCTACTCCCTCGGCAACACCCTGCGGGAGCTGGGGCGCTGGGACGAATCCCTGGCACCCCTGCTGGAGGCGGAGAAGATCGTCCGCAGGCTGGCGCTGACCGACCCCGGAACGTACGAGCCGCGCCTCCCCGCCACCCTCTTCGCCCGGGGATTCAGCCTGGGGCAGCTCGGGCGGCGCGAGGAACAGCTCGTCCTCTTCCGGGAGGCCGAGGAGATCTCACGCCGGTGGACCGCCTAGCGGGGCGGCAGGTGCCGAGCGGGCACCCGGCCCGCCCGTATCCTTGGCGGGTGAGCACCACCGACCCCACCCCTGACAGCTTCCTCCTCGGCGCCTCCGACATCCGGGAGCTGGCCGCCGCGCTCGGCGTCAAGCCGACCAAGCAGCGCGGGCAGAACTTCGTCATCGACGGCAACACCGTGCGGCGGATCGTCCGCGCCGCCGACGTGACGGGCGAGGACGCCGTGGTCGAGGTCGGGCCCGGGCTCGGCTCGCTCACGCTGGCGCTGCTGGAGGTCGCCTCCCACGTCACCGCCGTCGAGATCGACCCGCTGCTCGCCGCGCACCTGCCGACCACCATCGCCGCCCGGCTGCCCGCCCGCGCCAAGGACTTCGACCTGGTGCTCAGCGACGCCATGGACGTCACCGAGCTGCCCGGCCCGCCGCCCACCGCACTGGTCGCCAACCTCCCGTACAACGTCGCCGTGCCCGTCCTGCTGCACATGCTGGCGACCTTCCCCAGCATCGAGCGGACGCTCGTCATGGTGCAGTCCGAGGTCGCCGACCGGCTCGCCGCCAAGCCCGGCAACAAGGTCTACGGCGTGCCCTCGGTCAAGGCCAACTGGTACGCCGAGGTGAAGCGCTCCGGTGCCATCGGCCGCAACGTCTTCTGGCCCGCGCCGAACGTCGACTCCGGCCTGGTCTCGCTGATCCGCCGCGACCCGCCGCAGACCACCGCCACCCGCAAGGAGGTGTTCGCGGTCGTCGACGCCGCGTTCGCCCAGCGGCGCAAGACCCTGCGCGCCGCGCTGGCCGGCTGGGCCGGCTCCGCGGCCGCCGCCGAGCAGGCCCTGGCCGGCGCCGGCATCGACCACAAGCTGCGCGGCGAGATGCTCACGGTCGAGCAGTTCGCCGCCATCGCCGAGCACAAGCCGGTTGCCGGGCCCGAGACCGTCGACGGGCCCGAGCCGGTCGCCGGGCCCGAGAACGGCGCCGAGCCCGAGCCCGCAGGGGAAGCCCAGTGAGTGTGACCGTCCGAGTCCCCGCCAAGGTCAACGTCCAGCTGGGCGTCGGCGGCCTGCGCGGGGACGGCTACCACGACCTCGCCAACGTCTTCTTCGCCGTCGCCCTCGGCGACGAGGTGACGGCGAGCGCCTCGGCGCCCGGCACCGGCGTCACCCTCACCTGCAGCGGCCCCGACGCCGGCCAGGTGCCGCTGGACGGGACCAATCTCGCGGCCCGCGCGGCCCGGCTGCTCGCCGCCCACCACGGCATCGACGCGGACGTCCACCTGCACATCGCCAAGGACATCCCGGTGGCCGGCGGCATGGCCGGCGGCAGCGCGGACGGCGCCGCCGCCCTGGTCGCCTGCGATGCGCTCTGGGCCCTGGACACCCCGCTGGACACCCTCCTCGGCCTCGCCGCCGACCTCGGCTCGGACGTCCCGTTCGCGCTGCTCGGCGGCGTCGCCCTCGGCCGGGGCCGCGGCGAGATCCTCGACCCGCTGCCGGTCGGCGGCACCTTCCACTGGGTGTTCGCCGTCGCCGACGGCGGACTCTCCACCCCCGCCGTCTTCCACGAGTGCGACCGGCTGCGCGAGGAGTCCGGCACCGGCTCCACCGAGGCCGACGTCCCCACCCCCGACGCCGACCCGGCCCTGCTCGCCGCCCTCGCCGACGGCGACCCGGTGGCCCTGGCGGCGGCCCTCGCCAACGACCTCCAGCCGGCCGCGCTCTCGCTGCGGCCCGCCCTCGCCGCCACCCTCCGCGCGGGCACCGAGGCCGGCGCGATCGGCGCGCTGGTCTCCGGCTCCGGCCCCACCTGCGCCTTCCTCGCCAAGGACGCCGAGGCGGCCGAGGCCGTCGCCGGGGCGCTGCGGGAATCCGGCACCTGCCGCACCGCCCACGCCACCCGCGGCCCCGTCCCCGGAGCGGCCGTCCTCGCGCACTGACGACGGCCGGGGCGGACGCCGGACCGGCGCCCGCCCGCACCCCACTACTCTTGGGAGACCGGGGCACCCCCCGGCCCAGCCGATCCCAGGAGCGCAGCACACGTGGCCGTCAACCTCGCCACCATCGAGTCCGTCACGAAGGTCTACGGCACCCGGGCCCTTCTCGACGGGGTCAGCCTCGGCGTCAGCGAGGGGGACCGCATCGGGGTCGTCGGCCGCAACGGTGACGGCAAGACCACCCTCATCCGGATGCTCGCCAAGCTGGAGGAGCCGGACGGCGGGCGGATCACCCACGCCGGCGGCGTCCAGATGGCCGTCCTCACCCAGCACGACTCGCTCGACCCGAAGGCGACCATCCGGCACGAGGTGATCGCCGACCGAGAGGACCACGAGTGGCTCGGCGACTCCCGGATCCGCGACATCATCGAGGGCCTGTTCGGCGGCCTCGACCTCCCCGGCTTCGGCCAGGGCCTGGACACCGTCATCGGCCCGCTCTCCGGTGGTGAGCGCCGCCGCATCGCGCTCGCCAAGCTGCTCCTCGGCGAGCCCGACCTGATCGTCCTCGACGAGCCCACCAACCACCTCGACGTCGAGGGCATCGCCTGGCTCGCCAAGCACCTGCAGAACCGCCGCTCCGCGCTCGTCTGCGTCACCCACGACCGGTGGTTCCTGGACCAGGTCTCCACCCGGATGTGGGACGTCCAGCACGGCGAGGTGCACGAGTACGAGGGCGGCTACTCCGACTACGTCTTCGCCCGCGCCGAGCGCTCCCGGATCGAGGCCACCGAGGAGTCCAAGCGCCAGAACCTGGCCCGCAAGGAGCTCGCCTGGCTGCGCCGCGGCGCCCCCGCCCGGACGGCCAAGCCGCGCTACCGGATCGAGGCCGCCAACGCCCTGATCGCCGACGTGCCGGAGCCCCGCGACAAGAGCGAACTGATGAAGTTCGCCAACGCGCGCCTGGGCCGGACCGTCTTCGACCTGGAGAACGTCACCGTCAAGGCCGGCCCGAAGCTGCTGCTGGAGAACCTCACCTGGAACCTCGGCCCCGGCGAGCGGATCGGCCTGCTCGGTGTCAACGGCGCCGGCAAGACCTCGCTGCTGCGCGCCATGCGCGACGCCTACGCCTCGGAGGGCGACGTCCAGCCCGCCTCCGGCGTGATCAAGGTCGGCAAGACCGTCCGTCTCGCCTACCTGTCCCAGGAGGTCGCCGAGCTGGACCCGGCGATGCGGGTCCTGCAGGCCGTCGAGCAGATCCGCAGCCGGGTCGACCTCGGCAAGGGCCGCGAGATGAGCGCCGGCCAGCTGTGCGAGCAGTTCGGCTTCGGCAAGGACAAGCAGTGGACGCCCGTCGGCGACATCTCCGGCGGTGAGCGCCGCCGCCTGCAGCTGCTCCGCCTGCTGATGGACGAGCCCAACGTGCTCTTCCTCGACGAGCCCACCAACGACCTCGACATCGAGACCCTCAACCAGCTGGAGGACCTCCTCGACGGCTGGCCCGGCTCGATGGTCGTCATCAGCCACGACCGGTTCTTCATCGAGCGCACCACCGACACCGTGCACGCCATGCTCGGCGACCAGAAGCTGCGGATGCTCCCGAACGGCGTCGACGAGTACCTGGAGCGCCGCGCCAGGATCGCCGCCGAGGCGGCCCCCGCGCTGCCCGCCGGCACCGCTGCCGCCAGGCCGGCCGGCGACACCCGGGCCGCGAAGAAGGAGCTCCAGCGGATCGAGCGGCAGATCGCCAAGCTCGACCAGCAGGAGGCCAAACTGCACTCCCAGCTCGCCGAGCACGCCGCCGACTTCTCCAAGGTCGCCGAGCTGGACGCCAAGCTGCGGGCCGTCAAGGACGAGAAGGAGGGCCTGGAGCTGGCCTGGATGGACCTGGCCGAGCAGGTCTGACGCCCGCTGCCGCCGGCTGGGCAGGTCCGACGCCCGCACCTTCGCGTTCAGGGTTCGAGCAGCTTCTCCAGCTCGTTCGCCGCACGGCCCAGCGCACTGCGCGTCGGGTCGTGCGGCCCCGTCGGGCGCTCCGCCGGCCGGGTCGGCGGCCGGTGCGCCCGGGCCGCCGCCGCCAGGGCGTCCAGTGCCCGCTGCACCCGCTCCACCTCGGCCGGGTCGGGCATCCGCCCGCCGTACCGGATCTGCGCCGCGTACGCCGCCACCGCGCCGCTCAGCCGCTCCAGCGCCGCCGTCGCGGGCAGCCACTGCTCGGCCAGGCGCCCGGTCGGCGGCGGCTCGGCCAGCCCGTTCTGGACCTCCCGGCGGGCCTCCGCCAGCGCCCGGTACGCCGTCCGCCGCAGCCACACCTGAGCCACCGGCTCGCGGCCGGCCTCCGCCACCGACAGCAGGTAGGCGTGCAGCGCGGAGGTCGCGTCGACCAGCCGCGGCTCGATCCGGTGCCGGGGCCGCTCGGGCCACAGCAGGTAGCCGAACAGCAGCACGATCGCGCTGGCCAGCACCGTGTCCAGGACCCTCGGCCAGATCTCCGACGTCCCCGGCTGCCCCCCGAGCTGCAGCAGGACCAGCGCCATCGGCGTCATCACCACCGTGTTCAGCCCGTAGTGGACGGCCGTCGCGTACGGCAGCAGCGCCACGCAGCCGGCGGCGATCACCGTCAGCGTCCACGGATCGGTGGTCAGCGACAGGATCCCCGCCGTCACCGCCACCCCGAGCACGGTGCCCACCGAACGGCTCACCGCCCGCAGGAACACCGACCCGAGATCCGGCTTCAGCACGAAGGCGACCGTCATCGGCACCCAGTAGCTCTTGCTCAGCGGCAGCCAGGCGGTGGCCGTCTCCGCCACCGCGATGCAGAGCGCCACCCGCAGGCCGTACCGCAGCGAACCGCGCGACAGCAGCCGCCCGCGCATCCGCCACGGATCGGGCGGCGGCGCCGGCGCGGTCGCCACCACCGTCGGACGTCCCGCCACCGTGTCGGCCGCCGAGCGCAACGCCGCGTCCAGAGCCCGGCGGGACGGCGTGTCCGGCCGCCAGTCCGGCACCGCGACCTCGCCGCCGCCCCGCTCCACCGCCCGGGCCAGCGCCCCCGGCACCGCCGCCGCCTCCGGCGGCACCGGCCGCCAGGCCCACAGCAGCCCGGTCGCCGCCTCCGTCGCGGCCAGCCCCGCCTCGTACATCCGGCGCAGGCGCGCACCCCGGGCCGACTCGCGGGCCCGGGTCGGCGGCAGCAGGTCCTGCACGAGGTTCAGCCGGGCCGTCAGCAACTGCCGGGACCGGGCCCCCTGCGGCGTGCCCAGATCGGCCAGCATCAGACCCAGCGCGTCGTACGCGGCCGCGATCGCCCGGTTGCGCGGATCGGCGTACGGGCGCCGGCGCCGGCCCAGGTGCGGCAGACCCAGCACGACCACCAGCGCCGCACCGGCCAGCATCATCGGCCCGGCCGCCCACCACGGCCGCGCCATCGGCATGCCGCTGCCGAGCGAGGCCGACACCAGCAGCAGCAACCCGGCGGCCGAACCGCGCGGGCCCGTCGCACTCACCGCCCCCGAGACGAACCCGACCGCCGTCAGTACCAGCCCCGCGACCAGCACACCGGTACCGGACTCCTGCAGGGCCGAGCCGATCAGCATGCCGAGAGCCGAGCAGAGGACGGCTCCGGCGATCCGCGGCGCCCGCAGGCGGGTCGGCTCGACCCGGTCGTTCATGGTCGCGTGCATCGCACCGAGACCGGCGAAGACACCGAGGTCGAGGCGGTGGAGGACGAGGCCGAGGGCAAGCGGCACGGCCATCCCGACGGCGGCCCGGGCCATCAGCGCGAGCGGCAGCGGCGGCCGGGAGGGGCGGGCGGCGCTGGCCCACCAGGCGGGAGTCCTCGGGCGGGTCGGCAGGGGCTCCGGCCGCTCGGCTGACACGCGATCACGTCCGATCCGCTGTACATGGCCGCTCCCGGTCGCACGCATCTGCGGGTCTCGCGGCGTCGTGGCGCACCGGGGGCCAGGGGCGCTGCTGTGCGACGTTGCGCGGCAGAATGGTTCGTACCGGGGTGAACCGGTCGCTTCAGTCTATCGTGACGTGTGCGCCCCGAATCCGCTGGTGAGCCCGCCGTGACTGACGGACCGTCGGATCGACGGGTTCTGTACGTGTCAAGTTCGTACCGATCTGGCACGGGTCCGCGATGGCCCCTGCCGCGCCGACGGAGGGGGTGGCTACGATTGACCCTGGCGGCGACTGACCCGGGGCCGGTCGCATGCCGAGCAGGCGTACGAGTGACAGTAGTTGATGACCCGTTGTTGATGGTGTTGTGCGGTGGGGCGGCCGATCGGCGGCCCACGCGGGGGAGAGGTGGATTGCTGTGGTGAATTCCGTTATCGCAGACGGTGGCGGCGGAACAACGCCGGGCGACCCGATCGGTTGGGTGACCGGCGGCGTGGCGGCGGCCGCGGTCACCGCCGCCAAGCTGGTGGCGACGTACGGCGCACAGAGCGTCAAGGTCGAGGTCGAGACCCTGGTCGAGTTCAAGAAGCGTGCGGAGGAACTGCTGAGCGCCTTGCAGTCCTCGCCCGCCACGGTGTCCCAGCTCTCCGAGTTCCAACTGCACCAGGACAACCTCGGTACGGGCTTCGCGGAGTCGTCCGACCTCATGCGCGCGTACGAGCGGGCGTTCAACAACCTGCCGCAGCTCATCAGCGCACTGGGTAACCAGATCGACGGCATGAGCGCCGCCCTGGGCACGACCGCCGCGGGCTACGGCGCCACCGAGGAGCAGCAGGAGAGCGCGGCCAACGCCGTCTACCAGCAGGGCGGCAACTCGTACTCAAACCTCGCCCAGGGCGGGTACGGCGGCCGGCCGGGGCCCGTCACGCCGACCCCCGCCACGCCGGTCACCAGGCCGGCCGCGGGTGACGGAAACGTGGCGTTCTGATGGCGAGTCGGTTCACTGACGCGCGGTTCACTGACACGGGGAGCATGTGATGGCAGGCGGTACGAACTTCGAGAGCATCGATCACGCCCGGCTCAAGGCCATGATCGAGCAGTCCGACCCGGGCAAGGTCTCCACCCACGGGGTCACCATCAGCATGGCCGCCTCGGCCCTGGCGGACATCAGCAACGAACTCGCCTCGCACCTCAGCCGACTGGAGTGGGAGGGCGAAGCAGCCGACGCCTTCCGGCAGTTCGCCACCAAGGTCCACCAGACCGCGGGCGCGATCAGCGAGTACTCGCGGGTGACCGGAGACGTGGTCAGCCAGGTCGGACAGGCGCTCTACGACGCCAAGAACGGCCTCCCCGCCGTACCGAAGGACGACATCGCGGCCGTCAGCCGCCACAAGGACCAGCCGAACACGACCGTCAAGGTCGTCGGCGGCGTCTTCGGCGCCCCGCTCGGCGTCCTCGGCATCGGCGTCGGCGCGGCCGCGGCGGACAAGGTCGCGGACAAGATCGACCCCAACTGGGTGACCGACGCCGAGGCGAAGGCCGCCCAGAAGCGCGTCGAAATCGCCCACCAGCAGGCCATCCACGAGATGGAGCGGCTTGCGCAGACCTACACCATGGCCACCACGCAGCTGAACGCGCTGGAGGCGCCGGTGGTGGGGCCGCAGCCGGGCACCGGCTATGTGGGAAGTGGCTCGGAGGAAGTCTCGGTCGGTGGTGGCGGCCAGGGCTCCGGTGGCTCCGGCGGTGGAATCGGCGGTTCGGGCGGCGGCAGTGGCTACGGCGTCGGCGGTGTCGGCTCCGGCAGCGGCGGTGGGAGCGGCAGCGGGTCGATTCCCGCGCCCTACCACCCGACACCGCCCCGGCCGACGACTCCGTGGCAGCCCACCCCGGTGGAGCCCTGGACCCCGACCACACCTCCGCGCGCCCAGGACCCCGGGTTCCAGGTGCCCCCGGGGACCATCGCGCGCCCGCCGAGCACCGGCATCGACGGCCTGCCGACGTATCCGGACACGACCAACCCGGCGCATAGCGGGTACACCCCCGGCGGTGGCACCGGCTCCACCACCCCGGGCGGCGGCGCCGGTGGCGGTACCCACGCGGGTGGCGGCGGCATCGGCGGCGGTTACGTGCCGAGCGGTGGCTTCGGCGGCGGTCGCGGTGGTACCAGCAGCCTCGGCGGTGGCAGCATCCCCGGCCGCAGCGGTACGGGGACGACGGGCGGCGGCGTCGCCGGGCGTTCCGGTACGGCCGGTGGCGGCGGAGCGGGCAGCAGCGCGTTCGGGGCCAAGGAGGGCCAGGCCGGTCGCGCGGCCGGCGCCAGCGGTATGGGCGCCGGCGGCATGCACGGCGGCGGTGGCGGAGCGGGTGGTGGCGGTGCGGCCGGTGGCTCGCGCGGCCGCGGCCTGACCTCGACGGCCGGCGGCACGGTCGGCGGCCGTAGGGGCCCCGGCACCGCCGGCGAGTTCACCGCCGGCGGCACCGGCCTGCGGAACCGGGCTGCGGCGGCCGGCGGCGCAGGTGGCGCGGCGGGTGCGGCGGGCGGAGCCGGACGTGGCGCCCAGGGCGGGATGATGCCCGGTCAGGGCGGCGCGGGCAAGAGCGAACGCGAGCGCCGCAACCGTGCCGACTACCTGCACGAGGACGAAGAGACCTGGACCAACGGAACCCCGCAGAGCAATCCCAACGTGATTGAGTAAGGCCGGACCAACTGCCCGGTCACGGAGTGAATTCCGTGGCCGGGCAGACCTGTCCGGGGCACCCGCTCCGGGCCGACGGGGAGAGCGACGAGGGAGCATGTGATGCGGCGGACGGACGCGGGAACGCGGGGGCGGCGGTTCGCCGCGGCATTCCTGGCTGCTGGGGTGGTAGTGGGCATGGCTGCCGCTCCGGCCGCTGCTGTCGACTCGATTCGGGAACAGCAGTGGCACCTGGATGCGATGAAGGCACCTGAGATTTGGCAGACGACGAAGGGTGCTGGCGTCACGGTTGCGGTGATCGATGGGGGCTTCAAGCTGGACCACCCCGATTTGGTCGGTCAGTTGCTACCCGGTAAGGACTTCAGCGGGCTCCCTGGTGGGCTCGGTGAAGGTGCCATCGGACACGGGACCGGTATCGCTGGGCTCATTGCCGGCTCTGGAAAGGGCCTGGGTGGAAAGGGTGCTTATGGTCTGGCACCTGGCTCCAAACTTCTGCCGATCAAGACTCTTAGTGGATCGAACTCCACTTCAGTGGTGAGTGGCTCAGAATTTCTGAGGCAGATCGACCAGGCGATTATCTATGCGGCCGACCAGGGTGCGAAGGTCATCAACATCTCGCAGGCGGGTGACGCGGCAGGCTTCTCTGCTGCCGACATTGCTGATCTCAAGGCGGCGGTGGCCCACGCTGGTTCCAAGGGATCGCTGGTGATTGCGGGCGCCGGAAATAGTGCGCAGAAGGGAAATCCAGTTCAGTACCCGGCTGCGCTACCCACCGTTGTGGCCGTGGGTGCAGTTGGCCGAGACGGCATGGTGATCGACGAGTCGGAGCGGGGAAAGCAGATTGATCTGGTAGCTCCGGGCATGGATATGTATGACCCGTGCAGCGAAGCGTCGGGCTATTGCAAGACACGTGGGACGTCCGATGCCACCGCCATTGTTTCCGCGTCTGCCGCGCTGGTCTTTTCGGCACACCCGGACTGGAGCCCGAACCAGGTCCTGCGCGTTTTGATCAACACCGCCGGCAAGCCTTCCAGCGGCGCCGCCCGTACGGACGAGGTCGGCTTCGGAGTCGTACGGCCCCGGATCGCACTGACCACGCCGGGTGACCCGGGTCCGGCCGACGTGAGTCCGCTCGACGGGCAGCAGGGCAGTGACCCCGTCCCTTCGCCCGCCGCCAGCGCTCCCGCCGGCGACCCGACGAAGGGGGCCACCACACCCGCCGAGTCCCCGGCGGCGGGTGCGCCCGCGACGAATGCGGCGCCGAGTGAGGGCAGCGACGCCGTCACCGTGCCCGGTTCGCAGACGGCGGACGGGAACGACTCGGGTTCGACGAACACGGTGTGGATCATCGGTGGCGGGGCGATCGGTGCGGCCGTCCTGATCGGCGTGGTGGTGGCGATCGTGGCGGCCCGGCGTCGGTCGGCGGCGAGTGCGGCTGCCGTTGCCGCACCCGTGCCGATGCCCGTCGGTGCGCCCCAGGGGTACCCGGGGGCGCCTCGGCCGCCGTACGGTCAGCAGCCCCCGCCGCAGTACGGCCAGCAGGCCCCGTACGGGCAGCAGCCTCCCGCGCCACCGCAGTACGGCGCGCCCGCCGACCCGCCGTCGGACAACCCGTACTCCCGCTAGCCGCTAGCCGCCAGCCGCCGGCCGCTCCGGTCGGGTGCACGAACGGGCCGGCGACGCGCACTGCGCGTC